>JACMJD010000425.1 GCA_014380825.1 Phycisphaerae bacterium
CAAACCGCGCGAGAATATTTCGACATGCTGATCCTGCTGAACATGCGTCTCGTCGCGTTCGGCCCGACCGACCAGGTTTTCACGCCCGAGCTGTTACAGAAAACGTACGGTGGAAGATTGACGATCCTCGCGGATGTCGCGGATGCGGTTGCGGCGCGCGAATTAGGAACGGTCCCTGCGAAAGTAGTTGGAAACGGAACTGTAGCGACGCAGAAGTAAAATTGTTGCCGCTTGCGGCATAGCGCGATCACATCGCTAAGCCGCAAGCGGCGATGTCCAATGATGATCATGTCTCTGAACCTTCCAGTCGCTGCGCGTTTCACCACCGATCTGACGTCATGGACGCAGATCGCGCGGTTCGTACGCGCGCTGTTCGATTCGCGAATCGATTCGACCGACTGCGTCGTTTGGGGCGCCATCCTGCTCGGCATCACCTGCGGATTGCTCGGCTGTTTTGTGGTGCTTCGAAGACAGAGTTTGCTCGGAGACGCGATTGGTCACTCGGTATTGCCGGGCGTGTGCCTGGGATTTCTCGCCGCCGGCACACGCAGTCTTCCGGCGCTGATGCTCGGCGCGCTGATCGCGGGATTGCTCGCGGCGGCACTGATCGGTCTGCTGAAGCGCACGACTCAACTCAAGACAGGCGAATGCATGGGCGTCGCGTTCACCGGGTTTTACGGCATCGGCATCGTGCTACTGAAGTACATCCAGAACCGCGGCATGGCGAGCCAAAGCGGGCTCGACAAGTTCCTCTTTGGGCAGATTGTCGGCATCAGTCTGACGGATGTGGGATACATGGCCGGCATCGCGGCGCTGGCGGTGCTGGTGGTGATCGTCTTCTGGCGAAAACTCGCCGTGTCGAGCTTTGATGAAGGTTTCGCATTCAGCATCGGCATTCCAGTGCGCGTCGTCGATTATCTGCTCACCGCGCTGATCACGCTGGCGATCGTGATCAGCATCCAGGCGGTTGGCGTCGTGCTCGTAGCGGCGATGCTCATCACGCCCGCGGCCACCGCATATTTGTTGACCGATCGATTGCACTGGATGGCCGCGCTGTCGGCCGTGTTCGGCGCGCTGGCGGGAATTGTCGGCGCGTTCATGTCGATGCTGGGCGAAGATCTGCCCACCGGCGCGTTCATGGTACTCGGCGCATCGCTGCTGTTCGCGTTGGCGTTCGCGTTTTCGCCGCGGCACGGAGTGGTTCCTCGATTGATGCGCCTCTGGGAAAGCCGCCGGCGAACGCAATCGGAAAATCTGCTGCGCACGATGTACATCATGCTCGAGCAGCGCGGTAACAAGGACAACCGTTTCGGCGTCGACGACATCGCCGCGCAGCGACAGGAGTCGCCGGCCCACGTCCACAAGTTATGGCGGCTCGCGGCCCGTCGCGGATGGGTGCAGCGCGACAGTCGCGATCCGATGATTCTGAGCGAGCTCGGAATGGAAGAAGCAAAACGCGTCGTCCGGAATCACCGCCTGTGGGAATTGTTCCTCACGCAGGAGGCACACCTCGCCAGCGATCACGTACACGCCGACGCCGAATACATCGAACACG
>JACMJD010000426.1 GCA_014380825.1 Phycisphaerae bacterium
CATGGGTTCTGAGTTAGGCAGAAACGTTCATCCCGGCGCCGGCAGCGGGCCGCCGCCGAGGCGGACGTCGGGGTCCTTAAGATCCGTCGCGGGGGCGATCACCGTGGGCGGGCGGCCGTGCTCTTTTTCGAGCAGGTCGCTGACAGTGGGCTTGGTGAGCGTTTCGCCCTTCATGATGCGATCGATCTCGTTGTTATCCAGCGTCTCGTATTTCAAAAGCGCTTTGGCGACGGCTTCGACGCGTTCGCGATTGGCTTCAAGCAGAAGCCGCGTGTCGTCGTAGAGGCCGTCGATCAGCTTCTTCACTTCCTCGTCGATGGCTTTGGCGGTCTCTTCGGAATATTCGCGGCCGCCGCTCATGTCGAACATCTGCTTGTTCTCGTCGTCGCCGTAGAAGACGAAACCGAGGCGGTCGTTCATGCCCCATTCGGCGATCATCTTGCGGGCGATGGTCGTGGCCTGTCGGATGTCGCCCATGACGCCGCTGTTCATGTCGCCGGTGAACATTTCCTCGGCGATGCGCCCGCCGAACGTCATCTTGATGAACGCGCGGCACCATTTCTTCGAGTAGGCGTATCGATCCTTTTCCGGCAGCGTCATCGTCGAACCAAGCGCTTGGCCGCGCGGGATGATCGTGACTTTGTGGATCGGATCCGAATCCGGCCGCAGCAGATACTGCACGACCGCGTGCCCGGCTTCATGATAGGCCGTCGCGACTTTGTCCTTCTCGTCCATCACGCGGCTCTTGTTTGCCCGGCCGAAGCGGACTTTGTCGCGCGCTTCTTCCAGGTCATCCTGTTCGATGAACTCCTTGCCGGCCAATGTCGCACCGAGTGCGGATTCGTTGATGATCGCGGCCAGATCCGCGCCGCTGAATCCGGGCGTCGCGCGAGCCAGTCGAAGCAGATCGACATTGGGCCCGAGCTTCACCTTGCGGCTGTGGACTTTCAGAATCTCCAACCGGCCTTTCACATCGGGCAGCGGGACGTAGATTTGTCGATCGAATCGACCCGGACGCGTCAGGGCGGGATCGAGCACGTCCACGCGATTGGTGGCTGCGCAGACGATCACTTGATCGTTCGTGTCGAAGCCGTCCATTTCGACGAGGATCGCATTGAGCGTCTGCTCGCGTTCATCGTGGCCACCCGACGAGAAGCCCGAGCCGCGCCGACGGCCGACCGCGTCAATTTCATCAAGAAAGATGATGCACGGTGAGTTGTCTTTCGCCTGCTTGAACAGATCGCGTACGCGCGATGCACCGACGCCGACGAACATTTCGACGAAGTCCGAACCGCTGATCGAGAAGAACGGCACATCCGCTTCGCCGGCGATTGCTTTCGCGAGCAAAGTCTTACCTGTTCCCGGTTCACCCACGAGCAGCACGCCGCGCGGGATTCGGCCGCCGAGGCGCTGGAACTTCTTCGGGTTCTTCAGGAACTCGACGATCTCCATCACCTCTTCTTTCGCCTCTTCCACGCCGGCTACATCGTCGAAGGTGACGTTCGTGTGTTCTTTCGACGTAATCTTGTGGCGCGATCGTCCGAAGTTTCCGAGCATCCCGCCGGCGCCTGCGCTATTGCGAAGCTGGCGGAAAACGAAGAACCAGATGAAGAGGAAAATCAGCAGCCATGGAATCAGCGGGACGAGAACCTGGATCAGAATGTTCTGACTGTTTTCGACGCTGATCGCGGTCTGTCCGCCGTTCGCGGTGATGTCCTTGAGGAGCGTGTAGTCGGCGGCGCCGGTGGGCACGTTGGCGCGGAAGTGCGTGACTTGCCGGCCGTCGCCGGTCGCGTACTTGTCGCGCAGTTCGCCGTTGATCTGGTCGCCTTCGATGGTCAGCTCGCGCACCTGGTTGGTGGTGAGCAGCGTCCAGAATTCATTCCATTTGATTTCCTGAGTCTGGCGATTCTTGCCCTGCACGAGCACGAACAGCATGACCGCCAGCAGGATGAACAGCACCCATCCAAAGATTCCGCGTCCAAATCGGACTCCCGGCGCCGGCGGCCGCCCGTTCTTGCGGTTGGGGCGTTCGGGACGTTGTGGTTCAGACATAATCCGTTTCCTTCATCATCAAGTCGAATCGACGAATCATACGGCGGTATGCGGGGCGATTTCTAGGTGAGGGCACCGATATTGGTTGTTCATTCCCGGTTATTCGGTCTCGATTGGCATGTGAACCGTCGCCGGCTCAGGCGCGCACCAATAACGAATAACCAACAGCCAATCACCCTCCATCACCAATTCGCCTGCAACTCCTGCGCAATTCCCAGCGCGAGCTTCTCCACACTCTGTTGCGAGCCGACGAATTCACCTTCGCCAAGCGTTGGATAGAAAGTCGTCGTTTGCTGGAAGTTCTTTCGCTCCATCAGGATTCGGCCGGTGCGCAGGTCCTTCCAGATCAGATCGACCGTCAGGACGTACAACTGTTCCTGCGGAATTGCCAAGTTCGATTCGAGGCTCAAATTCTGGAGCCGGATATCGACGATCTGGCCCTCCAGGATCGTGTCGGCGCGCTCCTTCGGTACAACCTTGTACGGAGATTTTGCCTCAATCTGCGTGACGACCGCCTTGGTCAAGGCAAATTCCACGCCCCGGCGGAAGGTTTTATTGGTGAATATCGGGACTGCAACGCTTTTGACGTCCTCGCGGTAAAGCGATCGCCACTGGTAGCTGGCGGATGGGTCGTCGCCGATGTGGGTGTAGCCGCAGCCGGAGAGGGAAAGCAGAATGCAGAATGCAGAATGGAGAATGAAGAATGCGGGAGCGCATCGCCGTTCGACACTCTGCATTCCGCATGCTGCATTCTGCATTTTCTTCACTCCCTGGGTTGCGTGCTGCTCGGCAGGCCGATGGCGCCGCGTGCGGGGGCGGGCATATCCAGCGCCCACTTCGGCATCGTCGCCAGCTGCGCTTTGGCTTCGGCCGCCTCTGCAGAATTCGGGTACGCGTTGATCACGGAACGATACAGATACACCGCGCCGGCCGGTTCGTTCGTGCGCTTGTAGAAGTTGCCGGTCAGCAGCAGCTTTCGGGCGAACTGTCCGTCGATCCGATCGACGAACTTCGGAACATTCTCCTCGGCGGACATTTCCGGATAGAGCGTCTGAACTTCGGTGAACTGCGCGCGGGCATCGATCGCGGGCGTCGCATCAAACTTGGGGCCGCGAAACTGCGCAAGGTTCGCGTAAGCGCTGCGGAGCTTCACGCGTGGAAGCAGCGGGCTGCGCGGATAGGAGCGAGCATAGGCGGCGTATGCGTCGCCGGCGAGGTCGTATTGGGCGTCGGCGTAGTAATAGTCGGCCGTGCGCAGCAGCGCGCGCTCCGCCAGCGGTGAGCCCGGCGAGCGCTGCTGAATGCGATACATCATCTCGATCGCTTCATCTTCGCGGCCGAGTATCGGCAACCCAAGGAACCTGCTCTTGTAAGGCCGATGATTTTCCGCCGGCAGAAAGTCGTCGGCGATTTGATACTGCTTCTCCAGGGCCGGGTAGAACAACCGGCTCTCGGGGAATTCGTCCATCAACTCGTCGAGATAGTAGAACGCCTTGATGCGGTTGCCGTATCGATAGAGCGCCTCGGCGTTGAGGAACAGCCCGCGGTCTTTCACCCGCGAATTCGGGTTCTTCAGCAGCCAATCCACCGCACGTTCGCTGGCCTGACTATATCGCCCGGCGTTAATCAGCTCCTCGACGCGCAGCAGCTCCCGATCGATCTCGGGCTGCGTGGCCGCGTTGTCGACCGGGATCCATCGCCCGCCTTGCAGTTCTTCAGTTTTGGGAGGTTTTACCGCAGCGTGCGCCGTGATCGAAGTCGAGCCATTGATCAGCAGCGCCACCCCGACAACCGGCGCAATCCATCGCGTGAGTTGCATGAC
>JACMJD010000427.1 GCA_014380825.1 Phycisphaerae bacterium
AGAGCAGCCGGTAATCGATACCCAGCCCCTCTTCGTGCACTTCGTGGCCAAGGTTCGTCAGCGTCTCCGCCGTGCGCTCCAACGCTGCGCGAATTTCGGGATCGACCGGCTTGCCGTTTGGCGTCTCGCTCGAAAACGCAATGCGCAATTTGCCCGGTGAACGCGCGATCTCTTCAAGGTAGGGCCGCTCCTTCGCGGGATAGGCAAACGGACTCGCCGGTTCAGGATAACCGGTCGCGTCCAACATCGCTGCGCTGTCGCGTACGCTGCGCGAGACGACGTGATCGACGCTGAAGCCAATCGCGCGGTCCGTATCGTGTTGACCATTCGGATTGCGGTCCCGCGTAACCTTAAGGCCGACCAAGCCACAGCACGCCGCCGGAATGCGGATCGAGCCCAAACCGTCGCTCGCATGCGCCAGCGGCACGATCCCGGCTGCAACGGCGCTTGCCGCGCCGCCAGACGAACCACCAGAGATATGATCAGTGTTCCACGGATTGCGGCACGGCCCGAGCAGCGCCGACGCGGTGACCCCAGGAATGCCAAACTCTGGCGTGTTGGTTTTGCCGGCCAGCACAACGCCTGAGGCGCGATAGCGTTTCGTCAATTCACCATCTTCAACATCGGCATCGATTTGCGCGAAACGGCTAGCGCTGGTGCGCGGCCAGCCCTTAACGCGCACGCCCAGATCCTTGATCAAAAACGGCACACCTTTGAACGGGCCGTCAGGCAGCGCACCTGCGGCTGTCGCACGCGCTTCATCATAAGCTTTGTGAACGACGGCGTTGAGTTTTGGATTGTGGCGATCGATCCGTTCGATCGCGGCCTCTAAAAGCTCGCTCGGCGTCGCGTCCCGCTTGCGAACCAGCTCCGCAAGCCCGAGCCCGTCATAGTCAGCAAAATTCTGCATCGCGTTCTCCGTCGTAGCTAACGCTAGCGGTTAATTTCCGTTTGGCACGCGAAATGCAGAATTTGCGAGTATGAGCGCCGCCAACCCCGCGCCTGCTGCATTGGACGTCGATTTCGAGGAAATCGGCGATCAGCGCCGGACGGACCGTCGCAGCATCGACCGCCGCGCACCGCGCCTCAAACTCGATCCGATGTTTGCAGCAACGCTCGTCAACCAGATCGCGCGTAGCGAGAACACGCAGTCGAGCGGCTATGGTCAAGAGTGGCGCGGACCGCGCCCTGGCATCATCGTAAACGTGCGCGCGTAAAGTCAGCCGACGGCTTTTTTCTTCGACGCTTCAAATTCCGCGAGCCACTTGTCGATCGCGTCGAGCCGCGCTTCGATGCTTTCGATGCGATCTTCAGGATCGGAGTCCGGCGCGGACTCGCGCACCGCAACACCGCTGCGGATCGTTACCTCAAGCAAATCTGTACCAAGCACACGCGCGAACTCTCTGAGTTCGTCCGCCGTCGGCGAGCGTTCGTTGGTGAAGATGCTGTGCAGTTCACTACGATCAATGCCGGTGGCGATTGCTAAGCCAATACGGTCCGTACCGCGCGAGGCAAGCCGTTGATCGAACCAGGTTGCATCGAAGAAAAGCGCCATTCACCACCCAAGCTCAAGCGACACATAAACCGGCGCCGAACCTGCAGTACGGCGTCGAACCATGGCGACGTTCATCATTCCCCGATTCGGCCGCTGGCTCGACTTTACCATCGCATTCGCGCTGGGAATGTGGTGCCTGTGAACAAAATGAAAGGCAGCACGGTCACCCGTACTGCCTTCCTTTTGTGACAGGTAATTGAGCTTAGTGCTGGCCCGCGAACTCCACGTCGCGGCGGGCCGAGATGATCGTCACCACGACACCTGCGAGCACATCAAGCAGCGCCATCACCAGGATGACGAAGAACGTGCTGGTCGCGAAGGCCGGGTGAAGCAGAAACTCAACCAAGCAGATGATGAACACCAGCATCGACAGCGCGTGATTGAAAATCGCGGCCGTGCCAGTGGACGTTGATTTCAAAAGCTCAATGAAGAGCAGGATCAGCGCGAGCAAAACGAGCACGTCGCCAAAGGCGATGACCCAATCTGCGCCTGAGGCCATCGGCATCGTGATCCACGGATCAGACAAATGCTGCCTAACAGAAGCGCCATCGCCGCTATTGGCCGCTGTCGCGCCGAACGCCCAAATGTTGTACGTCAGAACCGGGATCAGGATCAGCGGAAAGACGTTGAAAATGGCCCCCATGGGACTCCCCTCATTTGCAGGACGGCGATTTCTTCG
>JACMJD010000428.1 GCA_014380825.1 Phycisphaerae bacterium
CTCTGCCAACGCGATCAACGAAGACATCTCGCAAAGCATCGTGCAGATGAAGATCAACAGCGCGATCTGCGTCCCGCTGATGCTCGGCCCGACTGTCGCCGCATATCTGTATCTGGATTCGCGCGGCACGATGATGCAGGCACTTCGACCGAACGCCAGCGCGTTCTGCGTCGCGATTGGGCGCATCGCGAGCCTGGCGTTAGCGAACCTCAAGCGCATCGATATGGAAAAGCGCGAAGAGCGCATTCGATCCGATCTCGCCGCCGCCGCAATCGCGCAGAAGTGGATCATGCCGAATCGATCGAGCTGTCACGGCCCGTTTGAATGCACCGGCGAGAGCAAGCCGGGCCAGTATGTCGGTGGAGATTTCTTCGACATCATCGAAGTTTCAGACAAGCGGCTGGCGGTCGCGGTGGGCGATGTTGCGGGAAAAGGCATCGCTGCGTCGGTGCTGATGACGGCAACGCAGGGGTTTCTCCACGCGTGCCTGGAACAAAATGGCGGCAACGTGGGTCATGCGGTGAGCGAGCTGAACAAGTTCGTCCGCCCGCGTCGCCCTGAAAGCAAATTCGTTACGATGTGGGTGGGTGTGTTCGACGCGGAGGCCGGCACGATCAGCTATGTGGACGCCGGTCACAGTTACGCGCTGTTGCGCCGCGCCGACGGCACGACGTTCGAGCAGCTTTCGCTGGGCAGCGGTTTGCCGGTCGGGCTGGACGAAGCCGATCAGTATCACGCAGAGACGATTTCACTTCAGCCGGGCGATGAGGTGATCATCGTCAGCGACGGCATCATCGAGCAACACGGCCTGGTTCAGATGCCCGACGGAAGCTTGAGCAAAGAGCAATTCGAGATGGCGGGTGTCCGCCGCGCGATGAGCATCAGCGGATCAGACACGGTGGAAGATCTGTTTGCCGCCGTCGTCGCGCATGCCGGGACGACAAATCTTGCCGACGACGCGACAGCGGTGCTGGTCAAGTGGCGCGGCTGATCCCATCAAGCTCGCGCGAGCGTTTCCTGCAATACGTCTGTGTTCTCCTTCGTAGCCACGGTCGCAAGACCGTGGTGTTTTCGCGCGAACACTTTATCGTCTCGCAAATGCCAGCTCACCGCATCTCGGTTCTTCTCGACGAACCCATCAGCACTATAAAACCCGCGTTGCACGGACATTTCGCCGAGCACCTCGGCGCGTGCGTCGAGGGCGGAATCTGGGTGCGCGATGACTGCAAAGACATCGATCACATCGGCGGACTTCGGCGCGACGTCGTCGAAGCCCTCAAACGAATCTCGCCACCAGTGCTTCGCTGGCCCGGCGGGTGTTTTGCCGACGACTATCACTGGCAGGATGGTGTCGGCCCGCGCGCGGATCGTCCGCGCACGGTCAACATTCATTGGGGCCAGACGATCGAGGACAACCATTTCGGCACGCACGAGTTTCTCAACTTCTGCAAGCTGATCGGCGCCGAACCGTATCTCGCCGGCAACATGGGCAGCGGCAGCCCGCGCGAAATGCGCGACTGGATCGAATACTGCAACTTCGTCGGCGATTCGACGCTGGCGCGCCGGCGCGGCGCGAATGGATCGCCCGCGCCGTTCGATGTCCGCATGTGGGGCGTCGGCAACGAAAACTGGGGCTGCGGCGGAAACATGTGCCCGGAAGATTACGCGGTTCAATACAAACAATTCTCTTCGTACTGCCGCGACTTTGGCCAGAGCAAGTTGCATCTGATCGCGTGCGGGCCGAACTCCGGCGGGAAGGAGTTGCACGTCGACTGGACACGGAAGTTTTTCAAGAAGATCGGTTCGTACTCGCGCGTTCACTCATTCGCCGCGCACTATTACTGCGGCACGGCGGGCACCGCGACGCAGTACAACACGGATCAGTGGTACGAATTGCTCGAAAGCGCGGCACGCGTCGAGCAAGTCATTCTCACGCACCGCTCGGCGATGGATGAGTTCGAAGTTGGAAAGAAATGCCACCTTATCCTCGACGAATGGGGCACCTGGCATCCGCCCACGCCGGGCACGAATCCGCAGCACCTCTGGCAGCAGAACACGATGCGCGATGCGCTGGTGGCCGCGATCACGCTGGATACGTTTCATCGCCACGCCGACAAAATCGCGATGGCCAACATCGCGCAGCTCGTGAACGTGCTTCAGGCGCTGATTCTCACCGATGGTCCGCGCATGGTGCTCACGCCGACGTATCACGTGTTCGATATGTACCAATCGCACAAGGGTGGCCAGAGCGTGCGGATGGAGATCGAGAACAACGGCACCGCGAGCTTCACGGCGAAGGATCAACGCCATTCGATGTCCACAATCAGCGGTTCGGCATCAATCACCGGCAAGAATCTGACGGTCAGTCTCGTAAACGCGCACGCGACATTGCCGGCGGAAGTGGAGCTGAACGTCGGGCTCGATGGTGCACAGCTCAGCGTGCTTGCGCACGACGACATCACGGCACACAATACGTTTGATCAGCCAAGTGTCGTGACGCCGCGTAGTTCATCGGCGCGTGGATCGACTATTCTTCTACCGCCTGTTTCAATCACCATTGTTAGAACAGGCGGGTCTTAACACGCTCGCGCCAGAACCATCCGATAATCTGTGCGTTGGCGGCGTCCTATGATTCTTCGGTGGAATCAGAACGAATCTGGTTTACACTGCGACAAGCTATGGCGCTGTACTCAATTGAAACGCACGGCGAGCTCCAGCCGAACCTGGAACGCGAATGGTTGCTGACGAACGGCATGGGGTCGTTCGCATCATCCACCATCGTCGGCTGCAACACGCGCCGATATCACAGCCTGCTCTGCGCCGCGACGATTCCGCCTGTTGGAAGAATGGTCACGCTCAGTCGCATTGGCGAGATCATCCAGCGGCCGAACCAGCCGATGCTCGAGCTGTCGGTGAATCAGTTCGCCGATCGATTTCATCCGCGTGGCGAGAAGTATCTTCGTCGATTTGAACTCGACGACACCGCGCGATTCTATTACGACGCCGAAGGCACCAAAGTCACCAAAGAAGTTCTGCTCTTCTGGGAGCGCAACACGGCCGCGGTGCGATACACGATCGAGCCGCACGATTTCAAGCCGCTTCAGTTCTCGATGCTGCCGTTCATGGCGATGCGCGATTTTCATGCGCTGCGCGCCGTGTCGACCGCGCGGTTCGACGTGCATCACGACCGCCACGCCGTCACCGTTCGCGATCGTGCGTTGAGCTGTCACATCCGCTGCGATAAAGGCCACTTCATCTCGCAACAGGATTGGTGGTTTGGCCAGCTGTATGCGATCGAGTTGGAGCGCGGGCAGGATTTCACGGAAGACCTTTACATGCCCGGGCGATTCGTGGTCGAGGTGACCGAGCCGACCACTGTGACGATCTGGGTGTCGACGGAATCGCCGGATTCGGTAGAGACGATCGACTTCGACGCCGAGCTGCGGCGCCGGATCACGCACATGAACAGCGTGGCGAACGTTCCGAAAGAGTCGCCGACGACATCGAAGACCATCGTCCGCCTCACGCACGCCGCCAATGATTTTGTCGTGCGCCGAAAAGCGCCGGACAACGCCGATGCCTGGACAGTGATCGCTGGTTATCCGTGGTTTGCTGACTGGGGCCGCGACACGATGATCGCGCTGCCGGGATTGTTCCTTACGACGAAGCGATTCAAGGAAGCGGGGCGTGTGCTGTCGGTGTTCGCGCATTACGTCAGCGAAGGGATGATCCCGAATCGCTTCGACGATTACACCAATCAGCCGCATTACAACACGGTGGACGCCAGCTTGTGGTTCATCCACGCGGTGCATGAATACGCACGCCTGTCGGGCGATTCGAACTTGTTCGACGCCATTCTGAAGCCGGCATGCCGCGCGATCATCGAAGGCTATTCGCGCGGCACGCGATTCGGCATTGCGATGGACCCGGTCGACGGACTTATCACGCAGGGCGACGCGACCACGCAGCTCACCTGGATGGACGCCAAGTGCGGCGACGTGTGCTTCACGCCTCGCCAGGGCAAGGCCGTCGAGATCAACGCGCTGTGGTACAACGCGCTCAAACTCATGGGCGACGACCCACTCGCGGCGAAGGTCGCGGAGAATTTCCGCAAGGAGTTCTGGGTCAGCCCGTTCCGCGGCCTAGCCGACGTGGTTCACAAGAGTGATCGCGACGAGAAGATTCGGCCGAACCAGATTTTCGCCGTCAGCCTGCCGCACAGCGCGCTGTCGCGCGAGCAGCAGTCGGCGGTCGTCGAAGTCGTGCGGCGCGAATTGCTCACGCCGGTCGGGCTGCGAACGCTTGGCGAGAAAGAGGCGGGATATACCCCGATGTATCGCGGCGATCAGTTCGCCCGCGACCGCGCCTACCACAACGGCACGATCTGGCCGTGGCCGATCGGGGCGTTTCTTGAGGCGTATGTGAAGGTGAATGACAATTCTGACGCGGCGAGGAACCAGGCGCGCGAATGGTTGCAGCCGTTGATCGATCATCTGGAAAACGCCGGCTGCGTCGGCAGCATCAGCGAGATCTTCGAAGCCCAGCCCCCGCATCGCCCGGTCGGATGCTTCGCGCAGGCGTGGAGCGTCTCGGAAGTGCTGCGGCTGGCGATGATGCTTGGGATGTGATGCGTGAGCAACGACGACGCCCGCTCGACCCGCCAGAAGAATCACCGCGCAGCAACGCGGGCACTGTGGGTCGGCGCGGTGCTGGTTGTCATCGGCATCATCCTGATACTAAGTCCATTCGTGTGGGGCTCGCGATCCACCTGGAACAAATATTTCGTCGCGTTCGGCCTGATCGTCACGCTGCTTGGCGCGGGCATGCTGCTCAATGGCGGGTTGGATTGGCTTCGCACACGAGGTTGATCGTCGCGCTCGGATTGTCGCTCGCGTTCACGGCGTCAACAGCGATCGCGCAGGTTTCGCTCTCACTTCCTTCGAACGGTTCATATGAGCCCGGCCAGTTCATGCCGGTAATCGTGAATGCCGAAGTCGCTGCGCGCGGTGGGACGATCACGCTCGCCGCGCCGGGCGCGCTGTCGACAACGATCGCGATGCACGGTCGATCGCAAGTCACAGTGCCAATGTTGATGCTGACGGGTGAAGCAGGACGGATGAGTTGGTCACTGAATGGGCCGCCGCCGCGGGAGACCAATCTGCCGCTCGCGCCCGATGCTCGAGATGGTCTGCTGGATCAGACTGCGACCGGACTGCGTTCGGCGATCGGCGGCGCGGATTGTTATGCCCCAACCCTCTCATGGCACCCGGGAAGCTCGGTGCGGGTTAGACGAATGTCGATCCTGACCGCGACTCTAGTCGCGATCCTGCTGCTGGCGAGCACGCTATTGCTGCGTGGCCGTCGTGCGATCGTCGCCGTTTGCAGTGTCGTCGCGCTCAGTGCCGGCGCGATCGAGATCGGCCGGCGATACGTCTCACCGATCTGGCGGGCCGAGGGGCAGATCGTCGTCGTCGGATCTGAAAAAACTGCGCAGTTCGATACCTGGCAGTACATCACGACGCGATCGACCGCTGAAACATCAATCGAGCTCCCCAAGGGGGCTCGACCAGTATTCGTCGATTCGCAGCATGCGCGCGATGTTCAGGCATCGCTGCATTTCGATGCGGCGAGAAACATCCTGTCGCTGCGATGCAGGCTTGAGCCACAGATGAAGGTGGCCGTCCTGCTGCGACGGATAACTGAGTCCGCGCCGGCGCCGCCGTCGACGCAGCCGATCGCGCGGGCGCTGAAATCTCCGATGAGCGAATTGGCGCGACGCGCGTACGTCACGCGCGAAACGTGCATTGTCGATGAAGGATCGGTCCAGTGGATCGACGACCAGTTGGTTCACTGGCCGTCGGTGATCTTGTGGCGCGAGGAGCGCTGATCTGGTGGGGGAGCAGGATCATTCATTCACGTCACTGAGACGAACGCTTGGGGCTTCTCCCAATCCTTCTCGCGAAAGGATTTGTTCGTGTCGACGATCAGGCTGCCGGCATCGGTCTTGGTGATCGCATATCGCACGAGCGAATCCTTCGCGGGTCCTTTGGTAACGGTGCCTTGAGTGGAGAATTCGCTGCCGTGACTTGGACACGCGAAGTGCCCATCTTTCACACGCAGTGGGGACGCCTTGTGCGTGCAGCGGGCGCTGGTTGCGAAGATCTTGCCGTCCGTGCGCACCACCGCGAACTTGTTCGGACGCATGAATTTCTCGGTGATCCCGTCGGCGGAGTAGTCGCTGAGCTTTCCAATGTCGACCTTGCCGGGCCCCGTCGCGCCGGCGGCTGGTTTCGATGCCGGCTTGGATGTCGGCTCCGGCGCTGCAGATGCTTCGGCGCCGCAGAATGCGCACGCACAGCCTGCGGCTACCACGGAACTCAACACAACGAACTCACGACGATTCATCTCGCTCATACCACTCCTAAATCAATTCGATTCGAGAATATTCCCAAGCCCATTCGAAGATTCAGACACGCAGCCCGTCAGGATGATAGTTGCGCAAAACCGCCGTCGCCAGCCGCGAAAAGTCGAGATGACATGGAGTTCATCTAACGCAATCTACACCGCTGACCATTCCAGCATGAGCTGTTCGCCGCCTCGCGGCTTAGCGCTGATCGGTCGCAACCACGGCGTGCGACGATGTTGATCAGATAGCGTCAACCGGCGCGCGACGCGCGGGTCCTGGAGGAACAGGTCCTTCAAGACGCGCGGGCAGTTGCAATGCCGGCTGCGATGCAAGAGCACGATGTGAGAGGGCAAACAGCCGCGCACGCGCTGAGCGCGATCGAGAATCGCCCGCACCGCGTCGAACGCCTGCTCGTTGGATAGGTGTCCCGCGCCGCCCATAATCCGGCGCTTCAAGAACCACGGTCGAGCGCTGTTCACCTGCATGTCCGGATCGTAATTGCTCTCTAACGCGAGCAGATCGACATCCTGAAAATGCTCGATCAACTCATCGGGCACGTGGCCAAGATCTGTTGCGTATCCGATTCGCGCGCCGAAACCATCGATCACGAATCCGTGCGAGCCCTGACGATCGTGCGCCAACTTGATCGCGCGCACGGCGAGGCCATCGATCGGTTCGAACGCTTTGCTCGTGCCGAATGTCTCGACAAGCGATTTGAACACGCGACTGTGCGTGCGGCGATCTTCATCGACCAGCGTCGTCCGCAGCAGCTCGTTCAACCGGTGACTATTCACGAAGACGCGGATACCGCGCTGGCAGATCGTCGAGATCCAGTTGCCGTTGAAGTGGTCGTGATCGAGATGCGTCAGGCAGATCGCGCGAACGTCGTCCAGCGACAGCCCGGTCCCCTTTAGCCGCGTCTCCGTCACGCGCGGCCCGAGCCCCGCATCGATCAACATCGCGCCGCTGGGCGTGCGCAGCACAGAACAGTTCCCCGACGAGCCGGAACCCAATACACAAAGTTCAAGCGACATCCATGTCTCTCCAAAAGCGCCACGAGATGCGTGTTGGGATTCTCACGAAACGGTGCGGGTGAGTCAAAGCCCCAAATCAGCGATCTGCATCAATCATATCAACACCCGCCCACGATTGAGGCGAGCTGTGCGCGATCGAGGATTGGATTTGTCGGAAGCTTTCGGGATGTCTCAGGCGAAGTTCGTCCAACGTTGCGTTGGCGAGAATGGTCTTGCCATCGACATCGACGGAATATCGAACGCCGTTCGATGTCGACGAGATGGTGATCGCCCGATGCTGCCCGACGAGGCGTGTGATGACGCGTCCGCTCGGCGCTTCACCGGCGGCACGAACGGCGCGCGGCGGTCGCGAAAAACTCGCCGCCACCACCAGCACACCGAGCACAGTCATCAGCTTGATTGATCGCTTGCGAATCATCGTTCTATGGTTTTATCGGCATTTCCAGTTCGTTGATTGATAAGTCTTACTCGGCAACTTGTTGAAAACAACCGGCATCGCGGGGAACATTCCCGGACCATGTCTACCGAAACATTCCCTATCGATCTCAAGGCCCTTCGTCCGCTCAAGCTCGATCCGTCGAAGATGGAGTTGACGGACGATCAGAAGGCGACGCTCAAGCACAACATTCAGCTTTGCCGCGATGCGATCGTGTTCTTCACCGCGCTGGCCGGGGCGAAGGGGTTGAGCGGGCACACGGGCGGGGCGTACGACACGGTGCCGGAAGTCATGATCATCCGCGGGTTCATCGAGAACGGCGCGCCGATCGTGAACACCTTCTACGACGAGGCCGGCCATCGCGTGGCGACGCAGTATCTGCTGAGCGTGATCGAGGGCGCGATGCCTGCCGAGAAGCTGCTGCACTATCGCGAGTACAACCAGGGGCTGCCGGGGCATCCGGAGAAGGGTCTCACGCCGGGCGTGAAGTTTTCGTCCGGTCGGCTCGGCCACATGTGGGCGTTCTGCAACGGCGTGGCGATGGCGAACCCGGGCAAGTCGATCGTACTGCTCGGCTCCGACGGCTCGCAAATGGAAGGCGACAACGCTGAAGCGGCCCGACTCTCGGTCGGCAAAGAACTGGGCGTGAAAGTGCTGGTCGACGACAACAACGTCACCATTTCCGGCCATCCGCAGACGTATATGGCCGGCTACGACCTCTCGCGCACGCTCGCTGGATACGGCCTGCAAATCGAAACGGTGCTCGGCGAAGATCTGTCGTCGCTGTACGCCGGATTATGTCGAACGTTTAAGGATCAAAATCCGCGCGGCCTGGTGGTGATGCGCAAGATGGCGCCGGGCATTGAAGGGGCCGAGGGCAGCCCGCACGCGCACGAAGTGCTCAAGCCCGAAGTCGCGATCAAATATCTCGAACAGCGCGGCGGGCCGGAGAACAAATACGCCAAGGCGATCGAGATGCTCAAGGCCGCCAAGCCGGAAAAGAATCCGCTGACCTATCGCGGCTCGGCCGGCACGGGAAAGAATCGCGACGACTTCGGCAAGATCATCAACGAGATCCTCGATGGCATGAGCGAGAAAGATCGTCTCGCATCCGTGCGCGTGTTCGACAACGACCTGATGGGCTCGCAGGGCCTGCATCACATCTTCAAGAAACATCCGGAAGTATTCGTGCAAGGCGGAATCATGGAGCGCGGCAACTTCTCCGCCGCGGCCGGCTTCGGATACGAGAAGGGCAAGCAGGGGATTTATTCGACGTTCAGCGCGTTCCTGGAAATGTGCGTCAGCGAAATCACGATGTCTCGTCTCAACTTCGCCAACGTGCTCGCGCATTTCAGTCACAGCGGCTGCGATGACATGGCCGACAACACGTGCCACTTCGGCATCAACAGCCTGTTCGCGGACGGCGCCGTCGAGCCGCATCATGGCCATGACGAAACGCGTTTGTACTTTCCAGCAGATCAGCACCAGTTCGCAGCGTGCGTGAAAAGAATTTATCACGATCCCGGCCTGCGTTTCGTCTTCAGCACGCGCTCGGCCGTGCCGGATATTCTCGATGAATCGGGCAAGCCGATGTTTCAGGGTAAGAAGTTCGAGCCGGGCAAAGATGATCTCGTGCGCGATTCCAAGGGCGGCGGCTACGTCGTCGCCTTCGGCGAATGCGTCTACCGCGCGCTCGATGCAGTCATCGGCCTGCAAGAGAAGGGCACAAAGGTCGGCTTGGTCAACAAGCCAACGCTCAACGTCTACGACGAGTCGATGATGAAAACCCTCGCCGCCGCTCCGTGGGTTCTGGCGGTCGAAGGCTGGAACGTGAAGACGGGCCTCGGTTCGCGCTTCGGATCGGAACTACTGAAGCGCGGCTTCAAGGGAAAGTACAACAACATCGGCACCCACAAAGAAGGTTCGGGGGGTTTGTGGCAGCAGATGGGATATCAGGGATTGGATCCGGCGGGCATCACGAAGGCGATTCAGCGACTCGCATGATTAATTTCGCTGAGCCGCGTACGAAGTGAGCGCGTTAGAGTAACGGGGGGGGGGCGGGAGAGGGGGGGGTGAAAAGAACAAAACAAAC
>JACMJD010000429.1 GCA_014380825.1 Phycisphaerae bacterium
ACGACGTCGCGCGCGCCGCAAACCAATTGGGCGCGCGGCTGACGTTAAACCGTGCGGTTCACGAAGCCGACAATCACGAAGATGATCGCCAGCACGAGGAACACGAACAGCAGCGTTCGGCCGATGCCGGCGCTCATGCCAGCGACGCCGCGGGCGCCGAGTACGTACGCGAGGATCGCGATGATGAAGAATACGACCGCGAGCGAGATCAGGCCGCCGGGCATTGCTTGCGCGAGCAGGCCGAGTGAAGCGAGAGTAAGCATGACAGTTCTCCTTTTCAGAACAGAGGATGCAAGCGCATCCGCCCGGCCTGTCGCCGGTTGACCCGCCGCCGCACGACGTCGACGGCTTCGATAGGCAGCTTTGCAAAGAGTGTGCCGAGGCCCGTAGCGATGTACGTTGTGGCCTCGCAACGCCGGTCGGTCGTGATGACATGGTAGGAAAACGTCGATTTGGCGTCGTGCGGGGCGGAAGGAGCCGCTATCGCTGGATCGTGGGCCACACCGCGACGGTGCAGACTCGATGTCCCACCCGGTCGAGAATTGCCACGGTGCGAACCTGTCTGAAGCCGGCCAGCACTTCCTTGCGCGCCAGGACGTCTTCGAACAGCTCCAGATCCTTCTCAAGAATCTCGCGCGACTCGTTGAAGACGACCAGCACCAGCCCCGCCTCGCGGATGCCGGACTCGGCCTCCATCTTACGAAGATCTTCGACCACCGCCGTGCGCCACTGCGGGCCGTAACCCGTGTGACGCTGATCGGGTGCGCGAAACTGGTAGGCAACTTTCACCTCCAGCCACAGCGCCTCGGTGGCCGGCGCCTGGTTCGACGGATCGAACAGACTCGGCGCCGCCGAGTCCAGCTTGAGCGGCCGGCCGCGCTCCGTGAGCACCAGATCGCAGCGGGGCCGATGAGTCAGCTTCTTCCCGACGGTCGATGGATAGTGAACTTCGCGCGCGACGTCATACTGCGACTTGAGCGATTCGGCCAGCAACGCCTGAATCGCTTTCTCGTCTTTTGCGTCGATGCCGTAGACGGCTTGCTCGAGACGCAGATCCGCCTCGGCCCGCTCGATGGTCGCTGCAAGATGATCGGCCAATGTTGAGAAGTCGAAACGCAGTGACATCGCGATGAGCTTATCCCCTCGCCCCGTACTCGGGGAGAGGGTTAGGGTGAGGGGCCTTCGCGCGAGCGAAGGGGTTTCGGTTGCCGGAAGACGCGAGTACGCGCAGACCCCTCACCCAGCCTCTCCCCGAGTACGGGGCGAGGAGCAATTCAAGTCATGCAATCGCGAACAAATACATCGCCGCGTGGGCGCAGGCATATCCGATCGCGACGCCCGCGAGCACGTCGCTTGGCCAGTGCGCATCGAGGACATATCGCAGCAGCGACGCGGTGATGCCCAGGCCCCACATCAAGATCGCGATGGGCGGATAAAGCCACGCGAGGAACGCCGACGCCGCGATCGCGCAGGCGCTGTGGCTGGACGGAAAGCTCTCACGCTGGTTGTCATGTTTCCAAGACGGCCCGAGAAACTTTCCCGCGTTGGGTCGATTCGGACGGACACGGCCGAGCAGTCGCTTCAGGAGGAAACACGTGATCGACGCCATGCACACGCCCACCACCAGCGCGATCGCGGCTTTATGACTTTTCGGATCGAGCTGCCACATCGCCATCGCGGCCAGCGGCGTGGCGACGGATTGGCCCCACTGCTGGAGGAACAACGTTTCGCGCTTCACGTCGCCTTTGAACTTCAACTGAAGCGTGAGCGGCGCGCCGCTGCGCTCCAGTAGAAGCAGCACGACGCAGGCGACGATCAGGATGATCAGCAGGAGGAAATTCATGCGGGTGCGGGCGTGCGGAGGATGTACGCGTCCGCGCGGCGGCGGTCAAGTCGGCGGATTCGGCGCGGTTGAATCGGCTCCGATAAATCGGGCGAAATCATCCGGTGTGTTCAGGTTCGTCCAAACCGAATCGTTCCAATCGACCGGCGCGTCGATCGAGACAAATTCTGGAAACTTCGCGAGCGCGGCGACGGAACGCTCGCCGCTTGTGAAACGTTGTCGAACGACATCCGACGCGGCGGCGCGGTAAACAGAAGGAAATGGTTCGACGTGAGACTCACGGCGAAGCATCACGCCAAGCGAAGCACGATCGAGTTGTTCGATCAGCCAGTTCAAGTGCCGCGCCTCGATGCGCGGCATGTCGACGGTCGCGATAACGGCGAGCGACGTGGCGAGATTCTCCAGCGCCGTCAATACGCCGCGCAACGGGCCCTGGCCGTCGACTGGATCGACGACTTCGCGATCAAATCGCTCGCAACCCGCGGGCGATCGGCGCGACGGCGCAGTGATCAGCATCGTCGACCCGCGCCACTGAAGTCGATTCAGCAGATACGCGAGAATCGGCTGGCCTCGCACGAGCAGATCCGCCTTGGCGACGCCCATGCGTCGCGCTTCACCGCCAGCGAGAATGCAAAGCGTTGCGTCCATCGAATCACAGGATATCGTGGCCGACGATTCAGCACCCAATGACCGAGCAAATCCGACAGGTTGACGATTACCTTCAGCGCACGCACCGCGATGCAGTGGCGGCGCTTCTCGACGTGCTGCGGATCGCGAGCATTTCGACGCAGCCCGATCACGCGGGCGACGTGCATGCGGCCGCCCGATGGACGGCGGATTATCTCAACCGCATTGGATTGAAATCCGAAATCTGGCAAACAGCGGGACACCCGGCCGTGTTTGCGGAGAAATCGGAGAGCGCCAACGCGCCAACGATCCTCATTTATGGCCACCACGACGTTCAGCCGACCGGAGATCTGTCGCGGTGGTCGAGCCCGCCGTTCGAGCCGCGCGTGGATGCGAACGGTCGAATCGTCGCGCGCGGCAGCGCGGACAATAAGGGACAGTTCTTCCTTCAGATTCTCGCCGTCGAAGCTTGGCTGAAGACCGCGGGTCGGTTGCCGGTGAACGTGAAGTTTCTGATCGAGGGCGAAGAGGAAATCGGATCGCCGAATCTTCCCGGACTGCTGCGCGAGCGGATCGATCGCTTGCGGTGCGATCTGGTCGTCGTCTCGGACACGCCGCTGTGGCGGGCAAATCGTCCGGCGATCTCGCTCGGGACGCGCGGCATCACCGGGCTGGAAGTGAAAATCACCGGCCCGAACCGTGACCTGCACAGCGGCATGTATGGCGGCAGCGTGCCGAACCCGATCGACGTGCTCTGTCGCATGATCGCGCAGCTTCACGACGATCGCGGTCGCGTAACCGTCCCGGAATTTTATGACGATGTGAAACCGATTCCTGCCGATCTGCGGGGCGAGTGGCGACGGCTCGACGCCGGTGTGCAAGACGATGCCCGAAAGCTCGACTGTGCGCTGGTTGGCGAAGACGGTTTCAACACGCTAGAACGTCGCTGGCTCCGCCCCACGCTCGAATTCAACGGCATCACCGGCGGATATCAGGGCCCGGGATCAAACACGATCGTCCCGAGCACCGCCAGCGCGAAGATCACCTGCCGGCTCGTGCCGGATCAGGATCCGGTCAAGATTCAGAACGCGCTGCGCGATCATCTGAAATCCCTCGCGCCTGGGGGCGTGAAAGTCGATTTCATCATGCGCAAGATGGGATCGCCGGCGTACTCGATCGATGCGGATCATCCCGCCCTTCAAGCGGCGGCGCGCGTGTTCAAGGAAGTGTACGGTGTCGATCCGGTTCGCATTCGCGAAGGCGTGACGCTTCCGATTCTGCCCGCATTTCGGTCGATCCTCGGGGCGGAAACTGTTCTCCTGGGTTTCTGCGATCCGGAATGTCAGGCGCATTCGTTCGATGAGTTCTTCGATTCGCGCGATCTGCTGCTCGGTGCACGGACGGCTGCAAGATTCTTCGATGCAATCAGCTCAAACCATTCTCGCTGATCTCGTCTGGGATGGATCGTCTTTTGTGCGCGACGTCGCGGTGCATGTGCGCGCGGATGGAACGATTGAGAAGTTCGCTAAGCCGCAAGCGGCGGACGCGAACGTCACTCGGCTTCCGCGTCACGCACTGCTTCCTGGATTCGTGAATGCGCATTCTCATGCGTTTCAGCGCGGTTTGCGATCGCAGGCGCAGCGATTCGATAGTGGCGCGGGAAACTTCTGGTCGTGGCGCGAGACGATGTATCGGCTTGCGGAATCGCTCGATGTCGAATCGTTCTACGAGACGAGCAAGCAGTGCTTCGCCGAAATGCTGCGCGCCGGCATGACCAGTGTCGGAGAGTTTCATTACCTGCACCACGCGGGTGAGAAACAGTGGGCGTTCGATCACGCGATCGTCGCGGCGGCGCGCGATGCGGGCATTCGGATGGTGCTGATGCAGACGTTCTATTCGACCGGCGCGATCGGCGAGCCGCTGAGTGGCGCACAGGTGCGGTTCGGTCCGATTTCTCGGGAAGAGTTTGTTCGACAATTCGATCGGATTGGCGCACAGGCGCTTGCGTGTCACAGCATTCGCGCCGTCTCGCGCGTTGATCTCAAATACTTCGGCGATTACGCAGCGGCAAACGATCTGCCGTTCCATATTCATGTCGAAGAAGCGCGCAAAGAGATCTCGGACTGTGTCGCGGCATACGGAGCGAATCCGTTGAAGGTGTTGCTGAACGAGATCAAGATCGACGACCGTGTGACTGCGATCCACTGCACGCACAGCACGCCGGACGATTTGCGAGAATTCATCTCGCGAGGCGGGCGCATCTGCCTGTGCCCGATCACCGAGGGAAATCTGTCCGACGGTTTTCCCGACGTGCCGACGATCCGCAGCGCCGGCGGGAAGATCTGCATCGGCACCGACAGCAACATTCGCCTGTGCATGAATGAGGAACTCCGCTGGCTGGAATTCGCACAGCGTCTGCGGCGCGAACAGCGGGGGATCGTCGTCGATGACTCGCATCGCACCGCACCGGCGTTGATGCGAATTGGGACGACCAACGGCGCCGAGTCGATCGGACTGAAGGCCGGCACGATCGCGCCAGGGAATTTTGCAGATCTGATCGCAGTTGACTTAGATCATCCATCGATGCGCGGCTGCGATGAGGATTCTCTTCTCGATTCGCTGATCCTCGGGAGTGGGAACGGTCCGATCGATAACGTGTGGGTGGGTGGGAAGCTGTCCGCCGCTAGCGGCGTCGCAGATCGACGAGCTCACGCTTCCTGATCTGCGACGCCGCAAGCGGCGGTCATCGCGAAATCAATCGTCCGCGCAGAATAAGGTGAGTCGGTGCGATGCGCGCAAGGATAATCTGTTCCAGCAGCGCCATCGGTTCCAGATCCTGATTTTCCTTCGCGATCTCGTAGAGCAGCACATTTCCCACCCGGCCCGGCGTGATCGTTCCGTGCGACGACTCAAGCCCGAGCGCCGCGGCGGCGTTGTAAGTCGACGCGCACAGGATCTCAGCGGCGCTCATCTTCATCTGACTGGCGGCCAGCATGTGGGTGAGTTGAAGGTCGCTCGCCGGCGCGGTGCCGGGGTTGAAGTCGGTCGCCAGCGCGACGCGAGCGCCCGCGTCGAGGAGGCGTCGGGCGTTAGCGAACGGAATGCCGACGAAAAAACTGGTTGCCGGAAGCATGGTCGCAACAGTGCGGGCTTCGGCCAGATACTTCACCGCGGAATCGGAGATGTGCTGGAGGTGATCGATCGACATCGCACCGAATCGCGCGAAGGCTTCGGACGAGCCGAGATCGCACAGTTCATCCGCGTGCACCTTCATTGGTAATCCGACGCGCTTGGCGGCCTCGGCAAATCGCAGCGACGATTCGAGGGTGAAGAAGCCTTTCTCCGGAAACGCGTCGGCCTGCGTCGCTAGATTCACCTCCGCGATTTGTAGAAGGATCGCGATCATCTCGTCGACGTATTCGTCTTCGCGTCGACCGGCCGGCAGCGCGTGTAGCGCGAGGAAGGTTGGGCGAATCTCCGGGATGCCCTGCTCGTGTTGCAGTGATTGGACGATTTGAAGCAATCGCAGTTCGCCGTCCGCGCTGTTGGCGTAGCCGGATTTCACTTCCACGGTCGTCGCGCCGCAGCGGAGCATGTGCTTCAGCCGCGCGCGAAGACTGGATGACAGCTCGGCGTCGGTCGCGTTGTTCGTTGCGCGGACCGTGCTGTGAATTCCACCCCCAGATTGCGAGATTTCAAGGTATGACTTGCCCGCCCAGCGCATGAAATATTCGTGCGAGCGTTC
>JACMJD010000430.1 GCA_014380825.1 Phycisphaerae bacterium
CTCAACGCGCGCACCAATAAAGAAGAACCAATAACGAACAACGATCCTCACAACATCGGCGTCAATCTCGCCACCGCGCGCGTGACGCCTTCGATCTGATCCTGCCCGCCTTCGTATTCGATGCCGAGATATCCGTCGTAGCCGCAGGCTTTGGCCAGCGCGACGCACTTGGCTAAATCGAACTTCGGATGATTCAACTGCTCGTCGATATCGAACACCTTCGCGTGCACGGCTTTGGCGAACGGGAGGATTCTGGCGAGCGACGAGTAGCGATCGACGTTGTCGGTCCAGTTGCCGAAGTCCGGCATCGTGCCGATGACCGTTTCGCCGTGCGTGCTGCGGACGGCGTCGATGATGGAAACGATGTTCAGCGGATCGGTGCTGATCCCGCCGTGGTTCTCGATCAGGATCGACACGCCGTGCTTCGTGCCCAGGTCTGCTAATCGCCGGAAGCTGTCGATGCAGCAGGTGAGGCCTTTGTTGAGATCGATGATGCCCATGCCGCCGGTGTTCGCGCGGATCGCGGTCGCGCCGATCTCCGCGGCCACGGGAACCCAGCGGCCATAATTCTGCACGGCGCGATTTCGATCCAGATCGTTGTCGGCCGACAGATCGCCAACTTCATCGACGGCGATATTCAGCAACCGCACGCGCGCGTTCTCCGCCGCCGACGAAAGCTGCTTGAGATACTTCGGCTCGCGCGAAACGAAGAACGGCGAGTTCAGCTCGACGGCGTCGATCCCGAACCGACTCTGCGCCATGGCCGGAAAATCGACCAGGCGAAGCGGATCTTTCTGCGAACGAAACAGCCGGTGCAAACTCCAGCCGGCGAGGGAAAGCTTCATGATACGGATACATTCGCGGCAATCGCCCGAACGTCAAGGCGCGGCGGTGGATGATGGCGAGCGTTGGCTCGCAACCTGCGGTGAGATTCAATTGAGCGGAACAATTTCCCGGACGTGATTCACCAGATCCGTCAACTCGTACTGAGCCTTGTGATAGACGGCCGAGACGTCAAACTGTTCTAGCTTGTCCAGATCCGGGCCTTGGCCCATGGCGGTTACGACCACGACCGGCAGGTCGTGCCAGCGAAGATACGATCGCAAGATTTGTAGCAGCGTGATGCCGTCCATCACCGGCATGCGAATGTCGAGCATGATCAGATCAGGCGGATCGTTCGTGACCGCCAGCAGCGCGGCTTGGCCATTCATGGCGCAACTGGCGCGGTAACCGACGCGCTCAAGGGCGATGCGGAGCAACTCGGCGTTGTCCAGATCGTCGTCAACAATCAACACCTTGGACATTGAGAGATTGAAATTACGTCGTCCACGACCCCGCCGCAACGATCAATTCTGTCGCAGCGCGAAATCCGATTTCGTTTCCGGTGTGCTCCACAAGTGCTGCTCGACCAAGACGGCTCCTTCCACTGTAGTCGTCGTTTCGTACACTCTGCCGCCGTGAACGCTTCGTTGCTGCTGGCGATGCTGCTGGTGCTCACGACCTGGGCGGCGCTCGTCGTCGTGCTCGTCGGAATCGGTCTTGGCGTGCAGGGACTCTTCGGGTTGCGAACGATCAACACGTCCACGCTTCTGCTCAGCCCGTGGAACGGTTTCGCAATCGTCATCCTGTTTCTTCAAACCTGGCACTTCGTCTTCGCAATCCGCTGGCCAGCAATTGCCGTGGTGGCCGTTCTCGGCGCGCTTGGGTTGTGGAGCGCTCGTCACGAACTGATGACGTGGTTCAGAAGTGTCCGCATCGGCTGGCCGTTGGGATTCGCGCTGGCGCTCGCCGCGATCTGGGTGGCAAATCGCGCGATCGCGCCGGGCAATGCGTTCGACAGCGGGCTGTATCACTACGCCGTCGTGCGATGGAGCCACGAGCATCCGATCCAGATCGGCCTGGCGAACCTGCACACGCAGTATGGATTCAACAACTCCTGCCATCTGTTCGTCGCGATGCTGCAAGTCGGACCCTGGGACGGCCGGGCAAATCACATCGCCAACAGCCTGCTGCTATACATCTGGTTCGCCACCGTCGCGATCAGCGCGGCGAGGCTTCTGCGCGGAACTGGCAGTGGCGCGCAGAATCTGTTTCAACTGGTGCTCCTGATTCCGCTGGTGATGTACAGCGTGACGAAGGAACCTTCGAGCCCGACGACCGACCTGCCGCAAGCCGCCGTCGCGTTCGCCGCAGCGTCGGCGTTTATGCGATTGCTGGCCGACGACTCGGACGAAGACACCGGTCAAGTCACTGGCGCCGACCGCGCGCTCACGTCCACCAGCGTCGCGCTGCTCGGGGCCACGGCGCTGTGCATCAAACTGACCGCCGCGTCGACCGTCGCTCCGATGGGCCTGCTTGCGATCGCGGTGTATCTGTACAGAAAACCGCCCGCGAAGTGGGCGCGCACCACGCTGCTCTGGACATTCGGATTGAGCGGCGCACTCGCGATCACGTGGACCGGTCGCGGCCTGCTACTCAGCGGCTGTCCGTTTTATCCGAGCCGCTTTCTCTCGCCGCCGGTCGAATGGCGCGTGTTGAGCAGCGTGTGGCCGGGCCTTGATCCGCTGCTTCGCATTGGCGGCGAGACGGTTCGGGTCGACATGCTGCTACGGGCGGTTACAACCAACGACGGCCGCGTGCCGGGCTGGCTCGCCGCGCCGATCCGCGCGGCGCTGGAGAATTCGAACCACACGGTCCAATGGCTGATCGCGCTGGTCTTCGCCAGCACGATCGAAGTCGCGCTGCCGGTGCTGCTCGCGCTGCTTGGCGCCGTCGCGCTGCTACGACGCAAAGTGCTCGGCAAATCTTCGAGCGCGACGGTTCGTCTAAGCGAATGGCTCATCTGCATTCCCCCGCTGATCGGATTCGTTGTCTGGTTCATCGTCTCCCCCGAGCCCCGTTACATCGCCAGCTCATTGTGGATGCTGGCGGCCGCGATCATGTCGATGACGTTTCGTGAGACGCGCCATCCGGTTCGCCTAGTCGCTTGCGTGACGGCGCTGGCCATCCTTCCAATCGCATATCGAATGGTCATCCTGAAGTTCAATCCGGAGAGCGGCCCGATTCGACAAGCGGTCTTCATCCCCGCGGGCCCCGATTACGGATTCCACCCAATCCCGGTCGTCGAGATGCGACAGGTCCGGTTGAAGTGGGGCCTGATCGTGAACATGCCGAAGAACACCGGCACCTGCTGGGACGCGGCGCTGCCCGCGACTCCGTCGCTGAACCCCCGACTCACGCTGCGCATTCCCGGCGAACTGGAATC
>JACMJD010000431.1 GCA_014380825.1 Phycisphaerae bacterium
GAAGAAGCAGGACGTGAACGTCAACGATGTCTTCCAGACGCTCCAGGTTTATCTCGGCAGCCTGTACGTCAACGATTTCAACTTCCTCGGACGAACGTATCGCGTTGTCGCGCAAGCCGAAGCGCCGTTCCGCGCGCGGCCGGAAGACATCCGCGCGCTTCAGACGCGGAACCAGTCCGGCCAGATGGTGCCGCTGGGTGCGGTGCTGGATGTGAAGCAGATCGCCGGGCCGGATCGGATCAGTCGGTACAACCAGTATCGCACGGCCGAAATCAACGGCGGCGCTGCGCCGGGCGTGAGCACCGGAACCGCGATCGACACCATGGAGAAAATCGCCACCGACACGCTGCCGCAAGGATATACGTTCGAATGGACGGAGCTTGCCTATCAGGAGAAGCTCGCCGGCAACACCGCGCTCTTGATCTTCCCGCTATGCGTACTGTTCGTCTGGCTGACGCACTCCGCCGAGTACGAAAGCTTCGCGCTGTCGACCGCGATCATCCTGATCGTGCCGATGTGCTTGCTCGCCGGAATCAGCGGCGTGTGGTTCCGCGGGATGGATAACAACATCTTCACGCAGATCGGCTTCATCGTGCTGGCCGGCTTGAGCGCGAAGAACGCCGTGCTGATCGTCGAGTTCGCCAAGCAGCAGAATGAAGAGCACGGATTGAATGCGATTGACGCTGCGATCGAAGCGGCGCGCCTGCGATTGCGCCCGATCCTGATGACCAGCTTCGCGTTCATCCTCGGCGTGGTGCCCCTCGTCATAGCTCGGGGCGCCGGCGCCGAAATGCGTCAAGCGCTGGGCACGGCCGTCTTCTACGGGATGATCGGCGTGACGCTGTTCGGCATCTTCCTCACGCCCGTATTCTTCGTGACGATCCGCCGCCTGATCGACCGCCGTGGCCGCGGACCAAAGCCAACGCAACCACCGCGCGTCGAAGCAGAGCCGGCCGCCGTGGGCGCCGCCGGTTGAGCGGCTTGGCGAAGACGGCGTCGCTCACATCCGATCCGCGCGACGCGTACGGTTTGGATAGCGACGACGACGGCGTTGCGATTGCGGCCGGCTCGTCCATCACTTGGCGGCAAGGCAAGTCACGGAAAGGGCGTCGCCGGGCGATAGGCGAGTCGATCACGCTTATCGCAGTTCAGCGTGGTGCTCAAAAACGGCGTAAGGTATGCGCAACACTTCCGCGACTGTGGCGACGATGCTGACCACGGCGTCGTCGACGATGATGACATCGACCGCGCCGGCTCGTGCGAGCCGCGGCAGCTCCGCCAGCGCCGCGGAAATCATGGTGCGCAGCCGACCCACCGTATACGGCAGCGCGGCGAACCGGCGCTTCTTCGCCATCGCGCGAAGATGCGCGCGGCTCTCGTCGGCGGAATGCTTGCGCTCCCCGTATGTCGGGCAATCGAATCCCGCCGCCCGAACGTTCGCTACGCCGAGCGGACGCAAATAGAACGTCACGCGATGTCCCCGGGGCCGAAGTTCCGCGGCCAGTGCCATGAACGGATTCAGGTGCCCGCCGCCCTCAGGACAGATCAATCCAAAATGAATCATGATGTTCGCGGATTTCGCCCGGATGCAGCGAAGCATTGTACAGATCAGGCACGCAGGCGATGGTGCTACCCGACAATTCGTACTCGGACGGAATCCGCCCGCAAACGGCAGGTCCATTCCGGTATGATCTGAACGTTCGTCGAAGCAGAGGTCATCAGAATTGCGGACCACCAAATGAGCGATGCCAGCAGCAGCGATACCGATCCAGTCATGCTCGAGTTGTTTCGGGCGGAAGTGGATATTCACTTGCCGGCGCTGAGCCGGGGACTATTGGCGTTGGAGAAGGGGCAGGCGGATGCGAAAGAGATCGATTCGATGATGCGGGCGGCGCATTCGATTAAGGGCGCCGCGCGCATTGTTGGGAACGACCCGGCCGTGCGCGTTGCGCACGTGATGGAAGATTGTTTCACGCTGGCGAAGGACGCTCGCGTGACGCTCAGCAGCGATTCGGTGGATATCCTGCTGGACGGCGTGGACGCGCTCCAGCGAATCTGCACGCCGGACTCCGATGTCACGGAGGAATTTATCCAGTCCGTGCTGGACCGGATCGTCGCGTTGCGGGATGGAAAGCCGACGGCCGCGCCCGTAAACGCGGTCCAAGTTCCCGTAACGACTCCCTCGGCGAGCAGCGTGAAACTGCCCGCGGATTTTGACGACGCCGCCGCGGAGTTGATCCGAAGGCAGTTGTGTGGGATTGTCGCGCGCACACCGGCTTGCATCCGATTCGATTTCGCCGAGGTAAAACATGTATCAGTGACGGCCATGTCGCTGCTGATGTCATTCGCGCGGGACATGACGGAAAAGTTGCCGTCATCGGTTCTGGAGGCGCATCGCGTGGCGCCGCCAATTCGCGCATTGTTCCGAGTTGTTGGATTGGACAACGCGTTCGTCGTGAAGGACTGACCGAGGGCTTGTGTCGAGCGAATCCACGAACAGCAATCGTTTTGTGCTGGAGGCCCGCGAACACCTGGCGGTGATGTCGGCGGCGCTGATCGCGCTGGAGCGTGGCGAGGACGACCCGCGCGCCCGCATCGACCAACTGCTCCGCGCGGCCCACAGCGTCAAAGGAGGCGCCGGCTTTACCGGGCGCCGGAAGATCGAGCAGCTTACTCATTCGATGGAGACCGCGCTCGAAAACGTGCGCGATGGCCGAGTTGCAGCGTCGGCGGAAGTGATCGACATCTTGTTGGCGGCCCTGGATCGCGTCAGCGGGATGATCGACGATCTGGACCATAGCGATCAGGCCGACATTTCCGAACCGCTCGCGCGACTGCGACCGCTCGTCGAATTGCCTTCAGACGATTCGAGCACCGGCGCGAGTGCGATTGCAGTGAAACCAACGCCAGCCGCGGCGCGGACCGCTTCAGCAGTATCCGTCGTCCAGCCGAGCGAATTCCCGCTGTCCGATCGCGTTCGATCGGGTTGGCACGCAGGCGCCGCCTCGCTGTATGGCGTGAAGTTCGACTGGTTCGAATGCGAGCGCGAGTTCGGCTTGAGCACGCTGGATGTCGCGCGACGCGTGGAGGGCACGGGGACCGTGCTCGACTCCCGTGTCGAGCTGGTCGGCCCGGCCTTGGAAGACGGACTTCCCGGTGCGCCGTTCTGGTACCGCGCGATTGTTTCGTCCGCGCTGGAACCGGATGAATTCCGCGCTCAACTGGATATTCCCTGCGCGGCGATCATTCGTCTGACGAACGTGCCGAGCGGCAAGCCCGCCGCGCGCGTGCCGGTGGAAGCGAAGCCGAAACCAGTGGCAGCGGCGGGAGCGTCGGCGGCGGGAGCGTCACTGCGAATCTCGGTGCCGCTGATCGATCGGATCATGGAACTCGCCGGCGAGCTGGCGCTGGTCCGCAATCGGGCGCTGCGTTCGACCGATCCAGCTAATGCCGTGATGCGCCGTTTGATGCGCAGGCTCGACTCGGTCACTACCGATATTCAGGACGCCGCGCTACGCATGCGCATGCAGCCGGTGGGGAATCTGTTCGACCGATTTCCACGCCTCGTGCGCGACCTGGCGCGACAACTCGGCAAGCAGATCGAAATCCAGATCACCGGCGCTGAAGTCGAGCTGGATAAAACTGTCCTGGAAATCCTGGCCGATCCGCTCACGCACTTGGTCCGCAATTGCTGCGATCACGGAATCGACCTTCCCGAGAACCGCGCCCGCGCCGGCAAACCAGATGCGGGGCTCGTCACGCTGTCGGCGCGACAGGATCGCGGGCAGATCGTGATCGAGGTGCGCGACGACGGCAAAGGACTCGACCCCGATGCGATCAAGCGCAAGGCGATCGAGCAGGGCATCAAAGGACGCAGTGAACTGGAAGCGCTCAGCAAGCGGCAGCTCTACGATCTGATTTTGCTCGCCGGATTTTCCACGGCCGCGAAGGTGACGGATCTTTCGGGCCGCGGCGTGGGCATGGATGTCGTCAAGACGAATCTGGATCAGATCGGCGGCGTCGTCGAAATCGACTCAACGTTCGGCCAGGGGACGCTCTTTTCTCTTCGATTACCGCTGACGTTGGCGATCATGCCGTGCCTCCTTCTTGGCAGCGGGCAGCAGCGTTACGCAATCCCGCAGCGCGAGCTGGAAGAGATTGTGCTGCTGGAACCCGATCAACGACGACTGCGAATCGAATGCACGCAGGATGAGGAAGTCCTGCGACTGCGCGGCGTTTTGGTGCCGGTTGTGCGCCTCAGTGAGATCCTGGCGGGACGCGAACCAATCACCGCCAAGACCCGATCCGCGATCATCGCGCGCTTCCACTCCGGCCAAGCGCCGACGGCGCGGCAGTACGTTGCGATTCTCCGAGTCGGATCGCACCGGTTTGGTCTGGTCGTTGATGAAGTGCTGGAGAGTGAAGACATCGTAGTCAAGCCGCTGCATCCGCTGCTACGCCAAGTGGGCGTGTTCGGCGCAGCCACGATTCTCGGCGACGGGGGCATCGCGCTGATTCTCAGCGGGGAAGGAATCGCCCGGCACAGCGGAATCCTGCACAGGCCCGTTGTTGCGGCACTGCTGCCTCCGGACGCGAAAGATGCGGGCGGCGAGCTTCAGCAGATCATGCTGTTCCGCTACGGCCCGGCCGAGCTGCTGGCGATGCCGCTTTCGGGCGTGCAGCGCGTCGTGATGATCAAGCCGGAAAGCATCGAACGCGTCGGGGAGCGCGAGCTGGTCAACGTCGACGGCGCGGCGGTCAGCATTTTGCGGCTCGATCAGATCCTGAACATCTCTGCCTGCGCCGATTGCGCTCGGTTGTTTCTGATCATCCCGCGCAACGCGAACGCATCCGTCGGAATTCTCGCTTCTGAAATCGTGGACACGCCCACGCTCGACCTTCAACTTGACGAGCAGGCGTACCGGGTCGACGGCGTGCTCGGCACGTCGATGGTCAATGGCCACATCGCGGTCTTCCTCGATATCGCTCGACTGATCGAGATCGCCCGCCGCGCTCACGGCGCCGCGCAGCCCGCGCTTCCCGGCGCGGCCGCGCGTCGTATCCTGCTCGTCGAAGACACGCAGTTTTTTCAGAAGCTGATCACCAGCCTGCTCACGGGCGACGGTTTCGAAGTCACACTGGCGGGCAACGGCAGTGAAGGATTGGAGAGACTCGCTGCCGGTCAATTCGATCTCGTCGTATCCGACATCGAAATGCCGGTGATGGACGGCTTCACATTCGCGCAGCGCGTTCGCGACGATGCACGTTATTCAAGCTTGCCGATGGTCGCCGTCACCACGCTCAGCAGCCCGGAGAATCGCGCGAAAGCACTGGCGTGCGGGTTCGACGCGTTCGAGGTGAAGCTGGATCGCGACACGTTTCTTAAGACGGTTCGCGGGCTGCTCACGCAAGGTCGATCCACCGCGATCGTGCCAGGAAGTGCCCGTGGGGGAGGGCCGGCCAATGAATGAACTCGCGAAGACCGGCGTGGCGGTTCGATCGTTCTACACGTTCCGGCTCGGGCCGCGCCTTGGTGGAATTGAACTTTCGCACGTGCGCGAGATCAGCCCGCATTTGCCGACGACACCTGTTCCACAGGCGCCGCCCGCCGTCCGCGGTCTGACGAACCTGCGAAGCCGGATTTACCTCGTGCTCGATCTTCGCCCGCTGTTGGGATCATCGCCCACCGAATGCACGGCGGAGAGCCGACTCATTATCCTCAAGCCTGAAGTCGCGCAGGACGTTTCAGTGCTTGTGGAATCAGGTGCTGACATCGTGCACGTAAAGCCCGCGCAGATCGAACCGGCCAGTAGCCACGCTGATGTGCAAGCTGGCGCGGCTTCGTCGATGATAACGGACGTATGCAAGCTGGAACTCGAGCTGCTGATGATCGTCGATCCAAAACTGCTGATCGACGCGGTGACGAAACTTCTTCGATAGCAAAACGAACTGGAGACCGTCCGTGAAGAATCTGAGCATCACCGTAAAGCTGGGAATCCTGGTGGCCGTGCTGATGGCGACCGTCGTTACTATCGCAGTTGTGGGCGTGACTCAGGTTGCGCACCTGAGCGATGCCGCCGAAGAGATGGTCAACACGTCCGCCAAGGCGGTTGCGCTCACCGGTGATGGGCGCATCCATCTGATCGACTCGATCCGCTCGGAGAAGAATGCGATCCTCGTGCCCGACAAACCGCGCGCGATGGAATTCGCTGATCGCGCCCGGAACGATTTCAACCTGCTCAAGGACGACTACAACAATCTCGTGCAGATCGTCGGAGTGAATCTGGCCACGCCGGAAGGGAAGGCGCTGTCGGAGCTGGACCGCAATTTGGACGCGTTCGCCAAAAACCAGAAGGAAATTCTTCGGCTGGCGGTGATGAAGACGAATGGAGAAGGCGCGGAGATCCTGTTCAAAGATCTGTACCAGCGGGCGCAGGATGCGCGCGATTTCGTCGACACGATGGCCGAGCCAAGAGGTGACGGCGCGTCGGCGACAGGACCGGCGAGTCCAGGCGGATCCGCGCGACCAAAGTTTGCAGCCGGGCAGCAGGTGATGGGCTCGCTATACGAGTTACTCTTCTTTGCCGCACTACAGTTGGATGCCCGCGATGAGAAGGAGATGGTTCGAATTGACGGCGAGATCAGGCCTCGCTTGATGGCGTATCAGGAGAACCTGCGGCGGCTGTCATCGTCGCTCGATGAAAGCGATCGCTCGCGAGGCGTCACGGTGTTGGCCGCTCTTGAGTCGGTGAAGCCGCAGCTCGCGAAGATACATGACCTGGCGCATGTTGGGTCCGACATGTACGCCCGCGAGTTGACCACCACCAAATCGATCGAGCTAGGTCAGGCGGCCGACGCGAACATGGCTCAGTTGCGCACGGCAATGAAGGAGCGGCTGGATGCGAGAAACAAAGATGTCGCCAAGCGCGCGGCCATGTCGCGAAATGCCATCATCGCAACCGGAGTCGTCGGCGCGTTGCTGTCGCTGGTGTTGTCCGTGCTGACGATCAACTCGATCAAGCGGCCGGTGCAGCATGGCGTGCGGGTGTTTGAAGCGATCGCCGGCGGCGATCTCACACGTCGCATGAACCTCAATCAGCGCGATGAAATGGGCCGATTCGCGCAGGCGGCGGATGGCATGGTCAACAACCTGCTGCAAGTCGTGACCAAAACGCGAACGCTGGCGGATCGACTCGAGACTTCCGCCGGCGAGCTTTCGGGCGTTTCGCACGACCTGCTTTCGCAAAGCCAGGAGATGGCGACGCAAGCCGAATCGGTCGCGGCCGCGACCGAGCAGATGTCCAGCAACATCTCGGGCATGGCGGCGGCGGCGGAGCAGATGAGCATGAATGTTTCGAGCATCTCCTCCGCCAGCGAGGAAGTGTCGGTCAACGTCGCCAGCATTTCCGCCGGCGCCGCGCAGACCAGCGGAAACGTGGGCACGGTGGCGGAGTCGATCGGGCAGATCAATTCCGCGCTGCGCGAGTTCGCCGTCGACGCGAAGGAAGGCTCGCAGATGTCGCAACAGGCGCGCGATATGGCCAACAAAGCGAACCAGGCGATGCAGCAGCTCGATCAGTCCGCGAGCGATATCAGTAAGGTGACCGAGGTGATCAAGTCGATCGCGTTGCAGACCAATCTGCTGGCGCTAAACGCCACGATCGAAGCAACGTCGGCCGGCGAGGCGGGCAAGGGATTTGCCGTGGTCGCCGGCGAAGTGAAGGAGCTCGCCAGCCAAAGCGCGCAGTCGGCCGAGGAGATTTCCCGGAAGATCGAGAGCGTGCAGAAGAGCACCCGCGAGGCGGTCAAGGTCATCGACGGCGTCGTGCAGTTCATCGGCCAGCTCAACGTCAAAGCAAGTCGCATGTCCGACGAGGTGGAAGTGCAGACCGACAACGCAAAGCAGATCAGCATCGAAGTCGCCAGCGCCCGCAAGGGCGTTGAAGACATCGCCCGTTCGATTGCTGAAGTTGCCAAAGGTGCAACCGACGTCTCGGGAAGCACGGCTGAAGTTTCCAAAGCGGCAACCGATGTCTCGCGCAACGCCTCGGAAGCGGCGGAAGCGGCGCAATCGATCGCGCCAAACATCCACGGCGTGAGCGAAGCAACGCGCCAGAACAACCAGAGCGCGGTCAAAGTAAACGAAGCGGCGCAGCGGCTGAAAGACATCTCGAAGGACTTGCAGCGCACGGTTTCACATTTCAAGACCGACGGGCTCGTCCCGGCCAAATCCAATGCCTGAGCGCATAAAGGTTCTGATTGTCGATGACTCTCGTCTGTTCCGTTCCGCGTTGGAAACGGCACTGACCGGGCACGACGACATCAAGGTGGTTGGCTCCGTTTTCAATGGCGCCAAGGCGATCGAGTTCATTGCCAGAAATCCGCCCGACGTCGTGACGCTTGACGTTGAGATGCCCGGGATGAGCGGGCTGGAAACGCTCGCCAAGATCCAACAGCTAGGCGACGAACGACCGATTGGCGTCGTGATGGTGAGCGCGTTTACTCGACGCGGCGCGGACATCACCGTCAAAGCGTTGCAAGCCGGCGCGTTTGATTTTGTCACGAAGCCGTCCGGGCCGTCAGCGGAGGTGAACCAGACCACGTTACGCGACGAAGTGGTGGCCAAGATTCGGGCGTGCGCGCGACAGCGGGCGAAATCGGGCGTGAAGACCTCCGCGCGGGTCGCGGCGCCGCGCAAACCGTCGTCCGTGCGCGCGTCGGCGATTCGGGCGATCGTCATCGGGGCGTCCACCGGCGGTCCACGCGCGCTTGCAACGTTGTTGCCCGAGCTGTGCTCGCTGGTGAGTTTGCCGATCCTGATCGTTCAGCATATGCCGCCGGGATTTACGCGATCGCTTGCTGAATCCCTCGCGCGCGAAACGAACAAGCGCGTGGTCGAGGCGACCGACGGAGTGCCGCTCGAATCCAACTCGGTCTACGTCGCGCCCGGCGGAAAACATCTGTTGATCCGCGGCAGCTCCCACGCGGCAACGGCTGGATTGACGGATCAACCGCCCGAGAACGGCTGCCGTCCTTCCGCCGACGTTCTGTTCCGATCTGCGGCCGGCGTTCATGGCAGCGGCGTCGCCGCGATCATCCTCACCGGCA
>JACMJD010000432.1 GCA_014380825.1 Phycisphaerae bacterium
CGTGGGAATCGCACGGATGCGCATGATCCGTTGGCAGTTGATTACACTCACCGCATCGGCCGCGATCTGCGTGCTTGCAGCCATCGCCGCATATCGAATGAGTTGGCTCGCCGACCCGCTGACCTGCGCCGTGCCGCTGGTGGTCGCGTACGCAATGATGCTCGTCATCGCACGACAGGCGCGGACGATTCGCTGAACGATACAAGTTTGCATGCACGCACCGACACATCGCCCTTTAGGCAGGATTCGAATGAATCGCGCTTTATGCCTCTGCGTCTCGGTAGTGCTGTGGTGCGGCATCGTTGGCTGCCATAACGCGAAAGTGGGCACCTACGCCGAGTGCGCGCTCTCCGGAATCTCGTCCGTCCATGAGCAGTTGATCAGCACCGAGGTCGGCACACGGATTGGCAACGATGGAAGACCGACAACCGGTGTGGGCCCGGGCACAACAAGTTTCACGATCGCACGCCTGATCGCAGGCGGACCGGCTTACTACGCCTTGATCAGGTCGACCTACGACGCCGCTGATCCGATCCAGAAAGCACAGGCGCAGTACGTCACCAGCGGCACGCAGTCGACCTACCCATTCTTGAACATTGATGACGGCACGAGCTATGTCGTTGGCGACAAGCCTGCGGCGCAGACCGAGCACATCGCGGCCGGCTCCGAAAGTACTGCGTTCATTATCGAAGTGGATCACAACGGCGAGCCCACGGATGACAAGAAGTGGATCCACCGCGTGTACGTGCTGGAAGTGAAGGATCATGTCTGCGTGTGGGCGCAGCAAGCGCTCAATGCGCCGAAGCCAACCTACGGCAAGAAGGTCAAAAAGGATGAGTTTGTCGAATCAACCTTCAAGGACAACCGCTGGGTCTTGAGCGAGCCCAAAACTTTCGTGGGGATTACGCCCCGCGAAAAGGCCGTCACCGACGCGAAGGCCGTTGCGAATTCTGCCGGGTTGTAGCGGCGATGTAGTTTCCGCTTGGGTCTGGCGGTACAACATCGAGCGAATGCCCGAACGCATCACGATCCTCGGCGACGGCGCGATGGCCACCGTTTGTTCGATCCTGCTCACGCAGGGCGGGCACGACGTGACCATGTGGGGCGCGTTCGAGGAATCGATCGAACGCCTGATGCAGAACCGCGAGAACGCACGGCTGCTCAAGGGCGTGCGCGTGCCCGAGCCGGTTCGGCTGACCGCCAACGATGACGATTGCTTCGGTGGCGCTGATGGTCGCGGCGCAACAATGATCCTTTCGGCCATCCCGACACAATATGTGCGATCGGTTTGGAAGCGACTTCGGCCACACGTGCCGAAAGGTGTGCCGATCGTTTCGGTCGCGAAAGGCATCGAGATCGACACGCTGCTTCGGCCGAGCCAGGTGATTGCGGATGTCATCTCACCGGGCGTGAAAAGCGATTGGCCGCTGGTGGTTCTGAGCGGCCCGAACATCGCAGCCGAGATCGCGAAATACCTCCCCGCCACCGCGGTGGCGGCGTGCGATGACGAAACGGTCTGCACCCGCGTTCAGGCGGCGTTCTCGACGCAATGGTTCCGCGTCTACACCAACACGGATGTAACCGGTGTGGAAATCGCCGGCGCGACAAAAAACGTCATCGCGATCGCCGCGGGAATTCTCGACGGACTTGCAGCCGGAAACAACGCCAAGGCCGCCCTCGTCACGCGCGGGCTCGTCGAAATCACGCGGCTCGGCGTGGCCATGGGCGCGAACGAATCCACCTTCAACGGTTTAGCAGGCGTGGGCGATCTGATCACGACGTGCGTAAGCCCCGAAGGTCGCAACCGCACCGTGGGCGAGCAACTCGGCAAGGGTCGCAAGCTCGAAGATATCCTCAACTCAATGGACAGCGTCGCCGAAGGCGTGCCGACGACGCGCGCGGTGAAGCAGCTCGCGGCGCGATACAACGTGGAGATGCCGATTACCGAGTCGGTGTACTCGGTGCTGTTCGAAAACAAGGATGTGCTCGAAGCATTGACCGAGCTAATGACGCGTCAACCCAAACCCGAGCGCACCGAAGCGTGACCGATCTCGTCCGACACGCCGGGGCATAGCGTACTCGCGCCGCCCCGGATTGGTTCCGCAGCAATTTCCAATCCATGCAAGACCGCTCCCACCTACTCACCGAACAGCGCTTGGCAGATTCCATGAGTCTGGACCAAATGACCATCCCCCACGCGCTCGCGCTGATGAGTGCCCAAGACGCGATCGCAGTCCAAGCCGTGGCAGCGGTCCGCGATGATGTCGCGCGCGCCATCGAGCTCGTCGTCACCGCGCTCTCGAACAACGGTCGGCTCTTCTACATCGGCGCCGGTACCAGTGGCCGGCTCGGTGTGCTGGACGCCAGCGAATGCCCACCCACCTTCCGCACCGATCCAGAAATGATCCAAGGCATCATCGCCGGCGGAGAGCAGGCAATGTTCCGATCGCAGGAAGGCGCCGAAGACTCGACCGAGCAGGGCGCAACCGCAATTGCGCAAAAAAACTTGACCGACCGAGACGTCCTCATCGGCATCGCCGCCGGTGGAACAACGCCGTTCGTCCACGGTGCGCTGCGGGCAGCTCGCGAGCGCGGCGGGAAGACAGTCTTCCTCACGTGCGTCGCGCGACTCGAGAACGAGCCCACGGTAGACGTTGTGATCCGTCCGCTGACCGGCCCGGAAGTATTAACCGGCTCGACGCGACTGAAGGCGGGCACCGCGACAAAGTTGATTCTCAATCAAATCACCACCCTCGCGATGGTTCAGCTCGGCAAATGCTACGAGAACCTGATGGTCGATCTTCGCGCGACCAACTCAAAACTCTGGGACCGCGGCGCGCGAATCGTCGCGACGATCACCGGCTTGGATCGGGACACGTCACTTGCCTTGCTGAAACGCGCCGACGGTCACGTGAAGACGGCAATCGTGATGCAACAGCGAAAGGTTGGTCGCAGCGAAGCGATCTCTCTACTCGACAACTCGCAAGGGCGGCTGCGTGATGCACTCAATAGATAAAAATCGCCACGAAGGCACGAAGACACGAAGGAAATCAATTTCGTATTCCCTTTGTGTCTTTGTGCCTCCGTGGCAGATCTTTATGCCAATTGCTTTCTGAACCGCGCCAAGCTCAGGCCGAGGATCACGACGCAGCAGACGAGCAATCCGCCCACCCACGGCAGCAGGTCGATCAAATCGGCGCCGCGCAGCACGATCCCGCGGAGAATTTCGACGAAGTACGTCACCGGAATCCCGAACGAGATCAGGTAAATCGGCAGCGGCATCTCGCTGCGCGGAAATACGAAACCGCTCAACAGCACCGACGGCAGCATCACGATGAACGCGAACTGCATCGCCGCGAGCTGCGTTTTCGCGATCGTGGAAATCAACAAACCCAATCCCAACGCGCATAGCAGGAATAGAAACGACAGCGCCAGCAGCAGCGGAATGCTGCCGGCGATCGGCACCTTGAACAGGTACACCATCACCGTCAGCACGATCATTGTCTCGACGAATCCGACGATCGCGTACGGCACGAGCTTGCCGAGCAGCAGTCCCGCGCGACCGACGGGCGTCACGAAGAGCTGTTCCAATGTGCCCAGCTCGCGCTCTCGCACGATGGCGAAGCTGGTGAGGAACAGCGTGACGAGTTGAAGGATGATGCCGACCAGCCCGGGCACGAAGAAATTCGCGCTCAGCAGATCCGGATTGTAAAGCAGGCGCGGGCGGACTTCGATGGGTAGCGCGAGCTCGCCTTCGGCATTCCGTGAGGGCGCGAGCTGTAGCGATTCGCCAAGATTTCGGCCGATGTTGATCGAGTTGCGCAGCCCCAGCAAGTTCGCTGCGGACAGCGCGGTGCTGGCGACTTGGGAATCGCTGCCGTCGATCAGCACCTGCACGTTCGCCTGCTGCGCTCGCAGCAGTTTCTCCGAATAATCCGGCGGAATCCGCAGTCCGACTTTCGCTTTGCCGCTGGTCAACGCGCGACGGAACGATTCATCGTCGTAGACGTTCAACACGATCTTGAACTTCCGCGTGTTGCGAAACGAATCGATCAGCTCGCGCGACGCTGGATGCCCGTCCATGTTGAACACGGCCAGCGGGATGTTATCGATCTGTGTCTCCAGAGCGTAGCCGAAGATCAGTGTTTGAATCACCGGGATAACGAGGAGGAAAAATAGGGTCGAGGGCTGTCGGCGAAGGTGGACGAATTCTTTGATGAGGATTGCGAGGAAGCCGGCGAGCGGGTTGGTGCGCAAGCGCGCATGCCTCGGATCCGCCGCTTGCGGCGTCGCAGATCGAGAAATGTTCGCTTCCTGATCTGCGACGCCGCGAGCGGCGGAACGGGGAGACTTCTCGGCATTTTGCGATGCATTCCGCGTGAACGTGACGAACACATCCTCCAAGGTCGGCGCGATCTCGCGGGTCTGCGCGGTGTGTCCCGCTTGCGCTCGCAGTGCCGCTTCATCGATCCGATCTTCCACCAGCGCGTGAATCGTCTGCCCGAACAGCGTCGCGTCGATCACGCCCGGCTGCTTTCGCAGCTCGATCAACCGCTCGGCCGGGTGATCGACTTCGATTTCGTATCGCATCGTTCCCGGCGGCGTCACATCCGGCATCGCCTTCAGCTCGTCCGGCTGGCCGAGCACGAGCAGGCGGGCGTTGTAGATGTAGCCGATGTCCGTGCAGCGCTCGGCCTCATCCATGTAATGCGTCGTGACGAAGAGTGTTACGCCGCGGCCGGAGAGCTCGAAGAGCAAGTCCCAGAGTTGCCGTCGCGCGACCGGATCGATGCCGGCCGTCGGTTCGTCGAGGAAGATCACATCCGGCTCGTGAATGAGCGCGCACGCCAGCGCCAAGCGCTGCTTCCATCCACCCGAAAGCATGCCGGCCAGCTGATTCGGATCGCGCACGTCGAGTCCGGTCAGTTCGAGCACGGATCTGGCGCGCTCTTCGAGTCGTTCTGGAGATAATCCGTAGATTCGCCCGTAAAAGTCGATGTTTTCGCGTACAGAGAGATCGGCATACAAACTGAATTTCTGCGACATGTAACCGATGCGGCGTTTGATCGCTTCGGATTCGGTAGCGACGTCGAAGCCTAAAACCGTCGCGCTGCCCGAGGTCGGCGCGAGCACGCCGCAGAGCATACGGATGATCGTCGACTTGCCCGATCCGTTCGGCCCGAGCAGACCGAAGATCTCGCCGCGACGCACGGTGAAACTCACATCATCGACCGCGACGAGATCGCCGAAGCGACGCGAGAGATGTCGCAGTTCGATGACGGGAGATTGGTCGGAGGATGTGATCATCGCGTCGTGGCATGGGTGTCTCGCCCGTGCCACGTATCGGCGCTAATTCGTGCGCACATCCGCCGCCATTCCGGGTCTTAACACGTCAAGCCCTTCGTCGAGCGTTGCTTTGATTCGAAACACCTGCTTGCTGCGTTCTTCCGGCGTCTGCACGTTGTTGGGCGTGAACTCCGCCTGCCGCGCGATGAACGAGATGTGGCCGATAAAAGTTTTGCCGGGAAAACTGTCGACGGTGATCGTCACCTTGTCGTCCGGCTTCACGTCCATTCGGTTTTCCGGGATGTACGCCCGCACCCAGATGTTGCTCGTGTCGAGAAGCGAGAGCACCGGCGCATTGGCGGCCACCATGTCGCCGGGCTGGATGTCGAGCGCTTCAACAATTCCGTCGACCGGCGAGACGATTCGCAGCTCCTTGATTTGCTCGCCAATTTGCGCCAGCGCCGCATCCGCCGCCGCGACTGCGGCTTCCGCTTCGGCGATTTCTTCCGGACGCGTGCCTTCTTTCAATTCGTCCAGATCTTGCCGCCGCGCGTTCTCCTGCGCGGTCGCGTTCTTTAGTTCGGCGTCGGCTTGATCGAGTTCGGTTGCAGAGGTCGCGCGCGATTCGGAGGAGCTCTTCACGCGCTCGTATGTGATGCGCGCGAGCTGTGTCGATGCCGCCGCCGCGTCGACCCGCGCCTGCGCCGCGGCGATCTCCTGCCTGCGGGGTCCGGCCTTCAGCTTCGCCAATTTCGCCGCCAGCTCATCGCGTTTGGCTTTCGCTTCCGCCTGGCGATGCAGCAGATCGTAAGGTTCCAGCTCGATCAGCGGATCGCCACGCTTCACGCGTTCGCCTTCGCGAGCGAGCGTTTTCGCGACGCGTCCGCCCACGCGCGATGCGACGCGGATTTCATCGGCCTCGATAAACCCGGAAACGTGATCGGATTGGGGACGAGACTGGCTGTAAAGGAGGACGCCGACCAACACCCCGATTATCACGAGCACAAGCAGAATGCGTGGAATCACGCTTCCAATAGATACCGCGCAGCGTCTGGGCGGCAAAATGTGTGGTCGATGGGGTACGCACAAACAGACGGAATCTGCTCGCGCCCGGGGACACGCTACCGCTGATCGATCGGCACAACCTTGAGTCCCAGTGGACCGGTGTAATCATCCGTCGGTCGAATGATGCGGTTGTTGCGGTGCTGCTCCATCACGTGCGCGGTCCATCCCGCGATCCGGGCGATCGCGAAGATTGGCGTGAACAGGTCGAGCGGGATGCCCATCGTGTAGTAGGCGCTGGCACTGAAGAAATCGACGTTCGGGTCTTTGTTCTTCGTCTGCTTCACGATTGGAATGATCGCTTCGGACATTTCATACCACTTCGTATTACCGGCGGCTTCACCCAACTGTTTGCTCATCTTGCGGAGGAACGTCGCGCGGGGGTCGAAGGTGCGGTAGACGCGATGGCCGAAGCCGGGGATCTTGTTGCCGGCTTCAAGCATCGCGCGAACCTTCTCTTGAGCACGCGGGACACTTCCGCATTCCAGTAGCAGTTCCATCACATCCTGGTTCGCGCCGCCGTGCAGCGGGCCTTTGAGCGCTGCGATCGCTGAGGTGATCGCGGCGTGCATATCCGCCAGCGTGGCGGCGGTCACTCGTGCGGCGAACGTGCTGGCGTTCATGCCGTGCTCGGCGTGCAACACCAGCGCGGCGTCCATCACGCGCGTCAGCGTCGCGTGCGGCCGCTTACCGGTCAGCATGTACAAGAAGTTCCCGGCGATCGACAACGTCGGATCGGGACTGATCGGCTCGAGATTGTTCCGCAGCCGGTGAAACGCCGTCACGATCGTCGGCAACTCCGCGGTTAACCGCAGAGCTTTGCGTTCGTTGGCGTCGGGTTCATTGCTGTTCAGGTCGGGATCGATCACGCTCAGCGCGCTAACTGCCGTCCGCAAAACGTCCATCGGGGCGCTCTCGTGCGGCAGCGCGTGCAGGATCGCCATCACGTGCTTCGGCAGCGGCTCGGAGGCGGACAACTGCTGCTTGAGCGTGCCAAGCTCCTTGCGGTTCGGCAGCTTGCCTTCCCAAAGCAGATAGGCCACCTCTTCGAAGGTGGCGTTTTCGACCAAGTCGGCGATCTCGTACCCGCGATAGACCAACCGTCCGGCGACGCCGTCGATGAAGCAGATTTCGCTGTTGGCGGCGACAACGCCTTCCAGACCTTTGCCACCAGCTGGGTGCGGAGCGGACGAAGCGGACGGCAATGTTTGGGTCATGTGCGGCTCGAGTGAGGCAGTTTACACCACCGTCTGACGGACCATTCAAGCGGAATCATCGCCGGTATGGGAAGATCAAAAACCGGGCCAGTTGCGGTGTGCAGTAGGCAACGGAAATATAGCTGGCATCAAAAACTGCGTCAAATTCGTGAAACGAATCGAGCCGCCGAAAATGCTGGATTTCACCTGTTAGCCGATCGGTTGCGGCATCGTCTGTTAATTGCCGACAATTCGTGACGTTTGACGACCGCGCGCCAACCGGCAACGATGGCGGCCGGTGGGCAATATTTCAATTCAGTGAACGAATGCCAGAAGAAGGCAGATGAATGCGGGTTCAGCATTTGGTTCTGCTTTTTTGCATTTCAGAAAAGACCGGGGTGTGACATTCACGGGACGAATGACAATGGGAACGGAGAAGGAATGACCACCACGCTCGCCACCGAGCCTGCGCCGCCGCCGACAAGTGATGGGGATCGGGAGATTCCCCTCGCGCCCGAACCGGCGCGACCGGCATCTGCGGCTCGCGCTGAACAGCTTGGTTACTCCGTCGGATTCGACATTTCGCAACCGACGCCCGTTCCGCAGCGCTCGCCCGGGCCGCGCTTGATGCCTCGCCTTGGGGTGATCGAGACCGAGCCGCTCTGGAAGCGCGCGCTGTATTTCCTGGTGATGGGCGCGATCCTTGCCGGCTATTCGTACATGCTCAGTTGCTACTGGTCGCCGGCGCATCCGGGGATTAATCAGAACGGCTATCTCGTCGGCGGGAAAAACTTAGCAGAGTACGGCACCATGGGCATGAAGCTCACGGAACCATACGAACATCTCGGCTGGATGTGGAACCTGGTCGATCGCAACGCGGATCGACAGGCGGGTCCGAACGAAGACATCTGGTTTTATCCGAAGTATCCGATCGGCACGGGCGCGTTGTTCGCCGGCTGCTTGAAGCTTTCGCAGTGGATGTACGGCAACTGGGAAGCCGGAAAAATCTGGTCGTTCTGGGTGAACCCGGCCGGCGCGGTGCTTGCCGTGGCGGCGATGTTCATGCTCGTCCGGCAGTTCGCCGGCTCGTTCGCGGCCGTGCTGGGCGCGATGATCTTCGGCTGCTGCCAGGTGCTTTTGTCGTTCGCCGAACAACCGCTAAGCCACGGCCCGGCGCTGGCGTGCGTGACGTGGGGGATGTACTTCCTTCTGCGCTGGTGGCAGACCGCTTCAATCTGGCGCGGCATCCTCGCCGGCCTGTTCCTCGGCTACGCCGTCACCATTCGCTACACCGAAGGCCTGCTGATCCTACCCGTCGCGGCCGTGCTGATCTCAATGGTCGCGTACGATGCGCGCTCGACGCGCTGGTGGTCACTAGGCGCGTGGCTGGCGATTGCGATCGCCGGCATCGTCGCGTACGGACAAGGCGGCATCTCGTTCAAGCCGTTGTCTTACCCATCGTATTTCATCTTCGGCATGCTGATGGTCCTGTTCGCGCTGCTGCCGGCGGTGCTCGAACGCAATGTGGTCGAAGTCTGGGCGAATCAACATGCTGATGCGCGCGTCTCGAACATGCTGAACTACGCGCAACCCGTCAGCCAAACCCGCAAGCGGCGGGTGACGGGGCTGATCGCGCACACACTTCGCACGATTATCGCGGCCGGACTGGTTTGGATCGCGATCTTCTTCGATAAACCCGCCGCTTCCGGACCGGCGGCGGTCGATCGGATGTTCACGATCGTCAGCATCAAAACGGTGCTGCTCGGCGCGGTCGCGCTGTTGTATCTGGTTCCCTGGAATCAGCCGCGGCGATATCTGAAGCTGGCCGTGCCGGCGCTCGCCTGGCTGGTGCCGACGGGAATTCTGCTCGCCTACAACTACGCCGCGATGGGCAGCTTTTCCGGCTACGACACGACCAACGAAAGCACCGCGTTCACCTGGCGGACGTTCACCGACAAGTGGGACGACACGGTTCAACAACTCTACGACTACAGCATGTATCTCATCCCACCGCTTGCGCTGGCGGGGCTGTTCCTGATGTATCGCTGGAGCTGGCGCGCGGCGCTGCTCGTGACGCTCTGGCTGGTGCCGGGCATGCTGCTGTACATCGCCTACTACTTCGGCAAGCAGCGGCCGGGCATGTGGTATCTGCGATTCTTCCTGACGCTGTTCCCGCCCATGGTGATCGCCGCGATGTGGTTGCTGAAATCAGCCGCCGAAGGAATGCGCGAGCGCGTCGCGGTGCCCGCGACTGTTTCTGGTCGCGAACGCGTTGGTCGATCGCGCGGTTCGGTCGCGGTGCCGTTGGGAATGGGCGTATTTGCCTATTGCTCGTGCGCGGTTGGATTGATGATCTCGATCCCGTCGCTGGAGCGCGAGCACGCATCGAACGTCAATCTCGCGTACACGAGCGATCAGATCGTGCGCACGATCAAGAAGTTTCCGACCGTGCTGATCAACGACAAGATCGGCAAGCCGGTTGTGTTCGCAGAAGGTCGCGCGAACCCGAACGGGCCGCTGTGCAACTTCCTTCAATTTTCAGGCGACTACGAACTGTATCCATCCGACGGTTTCACCGGTGGCGCCGGGATCAGCGGCTTCCGCGACGCGGGCACGAACCAACCCAATCCGATGCAGCCTGAGCGACAGGAGTGGCTGAGCAAGTTCTTCCGGTCGAAGAACGATGCGGCCATTGCCAAGGATCAGAACCGAATCATGGACCGTGCGTTGGAAGAAGGGCGATACGTCTTCGCCGTGCTTCAGCCCGGCGTGGCATCGTTCTTCCGCAACCGTTTCGTGACGGCCGGTGGATTCGAGATGGCCCTGATCGCACAGTGGCGCGAGCCCGCCAAGGTGCCGATGGAACGATCGAGCAGCCAGCTCGATCCGCTGGCGCGCGGCATGCCGCTGTATCCGACGCGAGCGAGTCAGACGTGGCACCTCTATCGAATTACGCGAAAGCCCGCAGTGAAACAGGCGCCGACAACCGGCCCGACGACGAAGCCGCTGGTGGCGAAGACGGTCGCGCCGACCACTTCGCCCGCAGCGATGCCCGCGCCGATGAAGCCAGTCGCGGCACCGACAACAGCTCCGGCCGCGCCACCGCAGAAGAACTCCAGCTTGAATTCAGTGTTGGAGAAACTGCACTTGCCGGTCTTCGCTTCTCCGACGACGAA
>JACMJD010000433.1 GCA_014380825.1 Phycisphaerae bacterium
GATGTTCTGGCCGTCTTCGTCATGGTTGTTGCTGTTGCCCTGCTTCATATCACGTGAAGAGCTCGTGGTGGTCACGATCAGGACGTTGTCGTTGCTGCCACCCAAGTCGCCACCGCCCGTGCCAGGTGCACCGGGGTTCACGTCTGCGGCAACCGCGAACTCAGACGAGATCGAGTTGTTCAGGCGGAAACCAGCGCTGATGGCGTTGGTGGAGGCGTAGGGGTTCTGGTAGCTGTACGACAGGTTGCGCTGAGCGCCGGTCGTCGTATTCCAGTTCGACCAGTTCAACGCCGTGTTCGCGCCACCGCCGAAGTCCCACTTCTCAGCATTGCTGCTGGGGCAGGTGAACACTTCAGGCGTGATGTCCTGCGTGCGGAGCAGGAGGAACAGAGCGGCGGACACGTCATTGAACGACGGGCCGTTCGCGAGGAACGGATCGGAGTTCGTGGCGCCGGTGCCCCACGTGGGGGCGAACGCCGCAAGACTGCCGGCGGCCGTGCTCAGCGCGGTCCGGGGATAGGCACCCTTGTTGTCGTTGCTGTACATCAACAAGGCTTGGCCGAGCTGACGGAGGTTGCTGGCGCACTTCACGCGGTTGGCCGTTTCACGGGCCCGGTTCAGCGACGGCAACAGGATCGAGATCAGCAGCGCAATGATGCCGATAACGACCAGCAATTCGACAAGGGTAAAGCCATATCGGCGACCCTTGTTCGGAGACACTTGCTTCATGATGAAGCTCCTTTCAATGCGTCACCCGATTCCGAACCACTAGCGATCGACGTTGAACGATAAGAGATATGAGTGCAACGTTTTGAGACCCGATTGATAGGGACTCGTGATGTCGATCGCGCGGATTCTTCTCAGGTGACAAACTAAACACCACCGGCGAACGCCGCCGACGGGATTTTCTCAAGGCTAATTACGACCAAACCAACGAACACGCAGGTTGATACGTAATGACGAGGCAGGAAGATCAACTTAAATTCCTCTGATGATCGCTCGTTGGCGGCAGAGTCGTTCAAACTCCACCGCCTGATGATGCTCTTAAGTATGACCAGTTCGGCAAAATAGTCAATATGTTTCTCCTGTGGGGACATGTTTTTCAGGGCGGATTCGCGTCCTGCGTGCCCCGCAGCCCTGTCAGGCACCTGTGCGGTGAAATCACGTCGCCGGGGTGTCTGGCAGCGGAATCATCCTCCCGGATTTCTGCTTCTTGCGCAGCCGGTGGACGACGTTCGCCGGCAGCACTGCCGCCAGTTGCTTCAGATCGCCGCCCAGCGACACGATTTGCCGAATCAGGCTGCTGCTGGTCAGGGCATATTGATCGCCGGTCATGATGAACACCGTGTCCACGCCCCCCACCGCGCGGTTGGCCAGGGCGAGCTGGAATTCGTAACGCAAATCCGAGACGTCGCGGATGCCGCGCAGGATGGCCGTGGCGTGCGACTTCTTCACGAACTCCGCCGTCAGCCCGCCGAAGCTCTGCACGCGCGTGCCGGGAATATCGCTCAACAGCTCGGCGATCATGTCGACGCGCTCTTCGAGCGTGAACATCTCCCGCTTGTCCGGATTGACGCCCACGCCGACGATCAGCTCGTCGAAGAGATTCGCCCCGCGACGGATGACGTCCAGATGCCCATTGGTGATCGGATCAAACTGCCCCGGGAAGACCGCCCGCCGGATTTTGCGGCGGTTGCCCGACCCATTCACGTTCCTACCCGCCTTGGCCATGCGTGTCCTCGCTCGGAATGCCCCGGGAGCGAATCATACCGACGGGTCAGCACAGATTCACGTTGGCTTTGTCTTCGCAAATCGGGATTCGCACAAATCGCAAGGATCGCAGCCAGCCTCGCCCGGCCGAGCTTTAGCTTTGCTTTGCCAGATCGCGTGACCTGTCTCAATCTGTATCAATCTGTATCAAAACGTATCATTTTGACTCATTTTTTACCGCCCCCTCCGACCAACTCGATTGTGAAAGAGCACGCGTTGCAACGACGCGCATAAAAGCGTCGCCCCCTACTACTGGGCTTGTTGCGCAACTGAAGCGGCTGGCGCGCAGCGCAATTTTCAAAACCGCATTGGAGCGACAAAATCGCTGTTAAATTCTTTAATTTTCATTTTTTGCGCGTTGCGCTTTGAAGGATCATTCGGGCAGAGCACCCCGCCGCTGTTGTTTTGCCGCGTCGACGCGGTAACTTCGCGTTCCGTGTTGCAGCGTCGAACCGGTGATCAGGGCGTCGTGTATTACGCCTCCCCCTTGCTCCAGCGCGCCGGCGTGCCCCACGCCTTCAGCACCCGCATCGGCGGCATGAGTAGCGGACCGTTCACTTCGCTGAATCTGGGAAACCCATCCAGCGCTGACGTACGGGACGACGCCGATCACATCGCGCAGAACTACCGGCGCCTGCACGCCGCGATCGGGTGCGAAAACCGCAAGAGATGCTTCGTCAAACAAGTCCACGGCTGCGCCGTTCTCGACGCCCGGGCGATAGCGGACTACCAAGACGGTCAACCCGCCGACGCGCTGACAAGCGACGATCCGACCAAGCTGTTGGCAATCCAAACCGCGGACTGCATCCCGATTCTGTTAGCAACAACCGACGGCAAACACGTCGCTGCGATCCACGCCGGCTGGCGCGGCATCATCGCAAACATCATCGCCCACGCCGGTGATGAAGTACTCCGAATCGCCGGATCGCCCGGGAAAAACCTCATCGCCGCCATCGGACCCTGCATCGGCAAATCACATTTCGAAGTCGGTCCCGAAGTACTCGCTGAATTCGATCGCGCATTTGAACGAGAGTGTGAAGCGTTGTCACAAGAGAGCGATTGTCATCCAGAGCATGACCCGCGGGCAAAATCATCAGTGTTCGAGCGTCGCCCCGACGGCAAGGGCAATGTCGATCTCCCCCGCGCTGCGTATCTCCAACTCCTTGGCGCCGGTCTCTCGCCCGATTCGATCGACACCACCGACCGCTGCACATTCCGCGACGCGGATGAATTCTTCTCCCACCGCCGCGACCGCGGCGTGACCGGCCGCATGGCCGCGCTGATCGGCGTGCGCGATCCTCAACAACGCACGTGAACGCCAAATCGATTCATCGCGGCGAATCGACGCGCACCAGAATCAGTGCGGTGCTGCTGGTCGTGCTCACGCTCATCGTCATGGGCCGCCTGTGCGCGGCGGAGTTCGTGCAGGTCGACGACCCGCAAACCATCGCGAACAATCCGGCGTTCAATCCGCCGCAGGTTGCGAAGATCGCTGAATATTGGATCAAGCCTGAAGGCAGCCTGTACATACCGCTGACGTACAGCGTGTGGGGCGCGCTCGCGTTCATCGCGCGGGTTGCCCAGCCGGATGAATTCGGATCGTTTCTTAACCCATGGGTCTTTCACACCGCCAACGTCGTGCTGCACTGCATCACGACGTTGATCGTGTTCGCAATCCTGCGCGCGATCGTGAAGAACCGATCGGCCGCGTGGGTCGGCGCGGCCATCTTTGCGGTGCATCCGGTACAAGTTGAAACGGTCGCGTGGGCATCGGGAACGAAAGATCTGTTGTGCGCGCTCTTCATCTGCGCCGCGGTTCTGGCGTTGCTTCGATCTCGCGAAAGAAATCGGGGCGTGATTCTGGCGAACGTGTTCACGCTGGCCGCGTGCTTTTCGAAACCAACCGGCATCATCGCACCGGCAGTGCTGTTGATCATCGACACGCTCGTCTGCGGAACAAACTGGCGGCGATCGCTTCGAACCCTGTGGCCGACGTTCGTGATCGCCGTGGCGTTCGCGATTGTCGGTGTAATCGTTCAGCCGCCACTGATGACCGAAGTCACACCACTGTGGCAACGGCCGCTGGTCGCGCTCGATGCGCTCAGCTTCTACGTGTGGAAGCTTCTCTGGCCCGCGAACCTCGGGATCGATTACGGCCGCACGCCCGCCCGCATCATCGCCAGCGGTGCGATCTGGTGGACTTGGATCGTGCCGGTGGCGTTGATCGCAATTGTTGTGGCTGCGCGCAACCGATTGATCATCGCGGGGATTTCACTGTTCATCCTAGGCGTCGCACCGGTTCTAGGCCTCGTCCCATTCACCTTTCAGACAATCTCGACCGTTGCGGATCACTACATGTATCCAGCCATGCTCGGCGTCGCGCTGCTCGTCGCAACAGCGACGACCACCTTCGAAGCGTGCCTCCAAAAAAGGTGTCAGGAACCTTTTTCTGGAAAAAGGTTCCTGACACCTTTTTTTGTTGGATGCGTGCTGATGGTATTTCTGTTGATGCGAGCATTTGCGGCGGCCGGCACGTGGCGGAACAATTCAACGCTGTTTGCCAATGCTCTCGACGTCAATCCGCGCAGCGCGTTCTCGCACACCAACTGGGGCGTCGCGCTCGCGAAGCATGGCGACGAATCCGCCGCCCTTGATCATTTCCGACAAGCTGTCGCCGTCGATCCGGATTACGCGTTTGGTCATTCGAACCTCGGCGGCTTCCTGCGTGCGCGCGGGCAATACACCGGAGCCGCGGCCGAATATCGCGAGTTGTTGCGCGTGTATCGGAAGCAGCGGAACTTTGATCCGGCGCTTGGCGTCAGTCTTCAACAGGTGATCGATCAGCTCGAACAACTCGCCGCGCGCCACACAACGCAACCGACGGCGCAGCCCGCGACACAGCCGACGACGCAGGAGGCGCGATGACCGCCTCGCGATCGCGGAAATTCATCGTCGCGATCGTCGCGATCACCTTCGTCGCGTTCTCGCCCGTGCTGCGAAATGGTTTCGTCGCGTGGGACGATCCGCAATCGATCATCGATCATCCCGGCATCAACCCGGCCACGCTTCATGCGGTCGTGCGATTCTGGAATCCGCTCGAACCGCTCGCCGGCCTGTACGTGCCGCTGACGTACACGACCTGGGCCGTGATCGGCGCATTCGCGCGCGATGCCGCCGGCACGCTGCACGCGTGGCCGTTTCATCTCGTCAGCCTCATCGCGCACTGCGTGTCGGGCGCGCTCGTGTTTGCGATCCTGCGAAGATTGATCGATCGCGATTGGCCCCCGTTCTTCGGCGCGCTGCTGTTCGCCATTCATCCGTTGCAAGTCGAGTCCGTCGCCTGGGCTTCGGGCCTGAAAGACGTGCTGGCGGGTTGCCTCGCGCTGGCAGCAATCCATCAGCATCTGCGATCGCGCGTGATCGTCTCGAGCGTTCTCTTCACGCTCGCGATGCTCGCCAAACCAAGCGCGGCCGCCGCGCTGCCGATCGTCCTGATCGTTGACTTGGTTATTCTGCGTCGCCCTGTGGACCGAGTTGCGATCCGGCTCATCCCATGGTTTATCCTCGCGCCGCCGCTGCTGATCATCGCACGATTCGCGCAAACGACGGAGCTGGTCCAACAAGTTTCGTTGTTGAATCGTCCGCTGGTCGCGATGGACGCAATTGCCTTCTACGTGATGAAGCTAATCGCTCCGTTGCAGCTGGGCACCGATTACGGACGATCCCCCGCTCGCGTGATCAACGCCGGCGTCGCGCTTCCCATTGTGATCGTTAGCGTCGTCGCCATCGGACTCGCGGCCGGCCGATCGCGCATCCTGATCGCCTCCGCGCTGATCCTAGTGGCGGGCCTCATCTTTAATCTCGGCCTGGTTCCCTTCCAATTCCAACTCTATTCCACCGTCGCCGATCACTACATGTACCTGGCCATGCTCGGCCCCGCACTTGCCGTCGCCTGCACGCTCACAAAATTACCGCATCGAGTCAGCCTGCCGATCACCGCTGGCGTCTGTGCGATACTTAGCGCGCTAAGTATCGAACAGACGCTTGTGTGGCGGGATAGCGTGACGCTGTTTACACATGCGATTGAGGTGAATCCGCGGAGCGCGGGGTCGCACAATAATCTGGGGCGAGCGCTGGGGGAGCGCGGGGAGCTCGATGGCGCGGCGACGCATTTTGAGGCGGCGCTGGCGATACAATCCGGTACGCCGGCGGCTCATCGGAACCTGGCGGTCGTACAGTTTCGCCGGGGAAATATGGATGCGGCCATCGAGCAGTTGAAGCGTGCGATTCAGTTGATGGAACAGAATCACGAAGATGTTTCGTCCGATCGACGCGACTTGGTCCGCTGGCTTGCCGAGCGCTGGCGCTGGCCGGAAGTGGTCGAGCAACTGGAGCGTGCGCTCGCGCGCGATCCGAACAATCAGGACATCGCCAGCCTGCTGCACGAAGCTCGACAGCGCGCCAGCGCGACGACCGCACCAAGTTCACCATGACCGAACTCGCCGAAACGCATCATCATCGCCGCTGGCCGATCATTGTGGTGATCGTGGCGACGCTCGTCGTCTTCCTGCCGCTGTGCGGGCACGAGTTCACGTATTGGGACGACGGCCTGACCGTGCATCAGAATCCGATGCTCAACCCGCCGACGCTGGAGACGATCAAATATTATTTCTCGCACGTTGCGTATGGACTGTACATCCCGATCACGTACACGGTGTGGGCCGGCATCGCGATGATCGCGGGCGTCGATGCGGACGATCACAACATCCGCCTGAACCCGTGGATGTTTCATTCGGCCAACGTCGCGTTTCATACGGTCAGCGCGATCGTCGTGTTTCTACTGCTTCGACGTCTCGTTCGAAAAGATTGGGCCGCATGTTTCGGCGCGCTGCTGTGGGCGCTGCATCCGATGCAGCTTGAGCCGGTGGCGTGGGTGTCGGGATTGAAAGACGTGCTTGCGGGGTGCTTCGGGCTGATCGCGCTGTGGCGATACATCGCGCGCGCGCAGGATCGCAGCGATGATCCGCAAAGCATTTGGGCGCCGGACATCATCGGCATGATCGCGCTGATTCTGGCGATGCTGTCGAAACCGTCGGCCGCGATGGTGCCGGCGATCGCGGTGGCGATCGATTGGCTGATTCTGAATCGCCCGCTCCCCCGCGCGCTGCAATCGACCGCGGTGTGGTTCGTGCTCGCGATCCCGATATTGGTTGTCGGCCGAATCGCGCAGGATGTCACCGGCATCCCCACCGTGCCCATCCATCTGCGGCCGTTCATCGCGGCGGATTCAATCGCCTTCTATCTCTACAAACTTATCTGGCCAGTCCACCTCGCGCCGGACTATGGCCGCAATCCGCGCGTCGTGTTTCAGCACGGCTGGCAATACTACACGTGGATCGCCGCACTGCTGCTCGCGATCGCGATGTTCATATTGCGCAAGCGATTCCGCTGGGCGGTCGGCGCCGCGGCGATCTTCGTCATCGCTCTGCTGCCGGTGCTTGGCCTGGCGACGTTTCAATTTCAGTTCATGTCGACCGTGGCCGACCATTACATGTATCTCGCGATGCTCGGCCCGGCGGTGGCGGTGGCGTTCGTGCTCAGCCGTGTTCACGCGCCGGCGGTTCACGTTATCGCGGTCATCGCGATCGTCTTGCTCGGCGTGCGCACGGGTGCGCTCGCGCCGGTGTGGAAGGATGACTACACGCTCTTCGAGCACAATCTGAAAGTGAATCCGCTCAGCGTGATTTCGCTGAACAATCTAGGCAACGCGTACACGCTGAACGGTGACTATGAAAAAGGCCTGACGTATTTCAAGCAGGCGATGTCGATCTCGGACGAATATCCGACGCCCTTCGAAAACGCCGGGCGCGTGCTGGCACAATTGAACGACATCGAAGGCTCGATCGCGGCGAGCGAGCGATCGATCGTCATTCGCTCGAAGCTGCCGCTGACGCTTTATCCAAACTACATGGAAGACCACAACTACGTCGGCCAGGTCTTGCTCGCGCGCGGCCAATACGATCGCGCGATTGCGCACTTCGAGAAGCTGTTATGGATTAAGCCAGAACACGCCGACGCGAAGAAATTTCTTGTGATCGCGTTCGAGCGCAAGGGTCAGAAAGCGGCGACGCAGGAATCACGCTGATCGAAACGCTTCATCGCGTGTCTTGGCGATTACGAACAGTCGCTCCATGCAACACGTGCGGAAGATCTGCATCAGGCTTGGCGGCATCGAGCAGAGCACCAGTTTTCCGCCGGCGGATTTGATTTGTTGCCGCAGGTTGACCATCAGGCCGAGCATCGCGCTGCCCATGTACGAGACTTGGCCGAGGTCGATCACCCATCGCTCGCTCTTGCGTTCGGAGATCGTGCTGAGAATCGCCTCGTTGAGTTCGTCAAACTCGGCCGAGTCGAGCATTTGCGGCAGCGTCAGCTCGATCACCTGAGCGCGTTCGGATGATTCGATGCGGTAAAAATCTGGCATGAGCGGTACTTCCGGAGCCGTGGGCAGGAACTCCTCGCCGCTGACAGTGTACATGAATTTTGGCGGGGATGACAAAGACGTTTGCGCGATCGGCGCGACAATATTACCGGACTTGCAGCGTGTCCGATTCGAAAACGATGTTCAGCGGCGTGATCTCGACCGCGCGACGCGCGCCTTCGGGATGAATGCTCCCCGCGATCCACGCGTGGTGGCCGCAAGCATTCGCCAGACGGACGCACGGCTCGGCGTCTTTCGGATCGACGTACACCGCGAAGCCCGCGCCCATGTTGAACGTCGCGAACATTTCGCGCGCGTCCACTTTTCCTTCGCGCGAGATGAAGTCAAACAGCGCCGATCGCTGCGGCAAGTGCGCGACGCGATAAATAAACGGCGCTTCCAGCCGCATCAGCTTCCGCCAGCCGTGACCGGTGACGTGGACCGCGTAGTGCAGATCGATGTTCGCCTGCTGCGATTTGGAGATGA
>JACMJD010000434.1 GCA_014380825.1 Phycisphaerae bacterium
CCGCGGCTCACGCACAAGCTGAATCGTTCGCACGACGAGATGGGCAAAGGCGCTGCTGCCAGCTTCTTCGGGATTCGCGCAATGCAGGATGATCGGCGATCGCTGTTGTTCGCCGGCCGATACTCGCCGCCGACGGAAAAGTCGCCGGCGGAGATGCGCGAGTTCGATCTCATCGAGCGCGACGAGAACGAATCCGCCACCGCGCTCACGACCGCCGATCGCGCCACGTGGGACGGAAAAGCCTGGCAACTGACCAATGGCCGGCGCGTTACAGGTATTCAACCGAACCAGCGACGGTCGCGACAGCAGGTGGTGAAGGAGTACGCGTCGAGCGTCACGCCGGAAGAGATCGAGCTGTATCGCAGCAGCAATTACGTCGAGCTGCTGTCGACCGCGCGAATCAACGAGCTGCTGGCGCCCGAGCGCGCGGCCAGCTTCGGCGCGATCGATCTGCTGCGCGTGAAGCACGCGCGCGTGACGCAGTGGTTCATGAATGTCGTCGCGGTGTTGTTGGGCATCGGCTGCATCCTGACGCGCGAGCCCGGCCGGTTGAAAACGGACGGCGCGAAGCTGCTGATCGCGGTTGGCCTTGCGATGGCGAGCGTGTTCCTCTGTCATCAGATCGCCGCCCATCCACCCGCCGGCTCCCAATGGGCCGACCGCTGGCCCGCCATCATGGCGTGGCTGCCCATTTTCATCTTCGGTCCGCTCGCGATCTTTTTATTGGACCGGATGCACGTGAAGAAGAGCTGAGGCATAAGTGGTCAGTGATCAGTGGCCAGTGGTCAGATAATCGCTGCAATTCTGACTGACCACTGACCACTGGCCACTCACCACTTTTTCCATTTGCCTCCCGCCCACCTGAATTAGATATCTATCTTGTCAGGCCAAACGCACCCGACGCCCGCCTCTGGTGAGGCGGAAACGAAGGGGTCTGACACGACGCTCCCTTCCCACTTTCTGGCGACGCCCGCCGCGACCCCAACTCGCGGCGGGCGTTTTTGTTTTCCCACGGAAAAAGAATTCCTTGCCACGAAGGCACAAAGGGCTCACGAAGTACGCACGAAGAATTCAATCAGAGTTCTTCTTTGTGAACCTTCGTGAGCCCTTCGTGCCTTCGTGGCAAATACATTTTCTCAAGGTCGCTCGCGCAAGCTCACACTTTCTCAGACAGCACTCCGAATTTATTGATTGACGCGCTGCGATCTACCCGACAAGATATGTTTGTTATCGCTAACTAATCTCAACGGGAGGTCCGCATGCGTTCGTTCACTTCGATCCTGTTCCTCGGTTGGACGCTGGTCCTCAATGGCTGCTCGATGAGCGGCCTGAGCGTGCGCGAGACGCCTGGGGACTTTTCAACGATCGCGCTGTCGCTTCATGATGATCCCGACGTTGCGGCGCAACCGGCGGCGGAAGTCCGACCTGTGAATTTTCCGGTGCGGCTGGCCGTCGCGCAGTTGGGTGAGATCGCCCCGCCTGAAGACATGCTCGCAACATTGCGGGATAAGCGTGACACCTTCGCCGACGTGCAGGCAGTGCCCAGCGCGTTCAATCGGATGACGGGATACCCGGGACACACGATCAATCAAACGCCCGAACAGTGGGTGGCGGCGAACAAGCAACTGGTGCGGCAGCAGGTCCAATCGATGCGCGTCTTCGCCCGCGACGGCGGCGCGGATTATCTCCTTCTGTTCGGCGGCACGGTCGACCACACCGACACCAGCACTCCATGGTCGGTTCTCGACCTGACGATCGTTGGAGCGTTCATCATCCCGAGCCACCAGATTATGGGTGAGGGCCGCGCCGGCGCGGCGCTGATTGATGTCCGCACCGGCCGAAGCGTGCTGACGCTGAACGCGCAATCCAAAGGCGAGCGCCACGCACCCACCGCCGCACGCGAGAATGGCGAGCTGAAACTGATGATGCAACTTCGACAAGATCTGACCCGCGACCTGGCCACACAACTGACCGAGCGGATCCGCCGCCTGTCCGATCGACCACGCCTGGCGAGCGGGAACTAGACATTCGCACGCGTCGGCACAACACATGCGGTACATGAGGCTCTGCGGATTCCGGGTGGTATGCTCGCGACGAAATCAGAACCCAATCGCCGGACGACGGGGTCACGATACGTATTTGCAGGCCGGAAGAATGCGTCGCAAGCGACGCCGCTAAACCGCCGACGCGGCTTGCTCAGCTTCGCGTTGCTTGGCGGCGATGAACTTCTTGGCTTCGCCGACCAGGTAGAAGCTGCCGGTGATGCAGATCAAATCTTCCTTGGTGACCGCGCGATAGGCGATCTCCAAAGCCTCGGGCAGCGTTCGGGCGACTTGGGCCATCTTGCCGTATTGCTCGACGTATCTCGCGGCGAGCTCTTCCGGGTCGGCGGTACGGATGTTGTTGACCTTGGTGAAGATCACTTTGTCGGCCCCGCTGGTGATGCGCTCAAGCATGCCGGCGACGTCTTTGTCGGCACAACATCCGAAGATCACCACCATGCTGTCGTACGGCACGTGCTGGCCGATCGCACGCATCATCGCATCAATGCTGGCGGCGTTGTGCGCGCCGTCGACGATGATCCGCGGCGTCGGGTTGATGATTTCCATCCGGCCGGGCAGCTTCGTTCGCGCGAGGCCTTCCATGCAGCGCTGATCGCTCAAGGCGATGCCGCGCGCTTTCAGGCGGTCGATGACCGAGAGAGCCAGGCCGCAGTTGATGGCCTGATGCTCGCCGAGCAGCGGGACGGCCAAGTGTTCGAACTTGCTGTTGGGCGTGGTCAGGCAGATGCGGTTGTGCGGGCCAAGCATGCGGCTCGATTCGAACCGGTAGCTGAACTCGATCGACTTGCCGGTCACGTCGAACGGCGCGCCGACTTTCTCGGCCACGCGACGAAGCACGGCTTCGACTTCAGGCTGCTGATTGACGGTCAGCGCCGGCACGTTCTGCTTGAAGATCCCGGCCTTCTCCTCGGCGATCTTGGGCAGCGTGTAACCGAGCTGGGCCATGTGGTCTTTGCTGATCGACGTGATCGCGGTGACCTCAGGCTTCACGACGTTCGTGCTGTCCAAGCGTCCGCCCAGACCGGTTTCGACCACGGCGATGTCGACGTTCTGCTCTGCGAAGTACTGAAACGCGATGGCGGTCAGCACGTCGAAGTAGGTCGGCATCGGGCGCGATCGGTTGACGATCGGCTCGATCTGCTTGACCAGGCGCGCGAAATCCGCGTGGCTGATCATCTCGCCGTTGATCTGGATGCGCTCGCGGATGTCGTTCAGGTGCGGGCTGCTGTAGCAGCCGACCTTGTAGCCGTTGGCTTCGAGCATCGAAGCGATCATCGCGCAGGTGCTTCCCTTGCCTTTGGTTCCGGCGACGTGAACCGAGCGGAACTTTTCGTGCGGGTTGTTGAGCTTGCGGAGCAGGGTCCGCATGCGATCTAAATCGAAGTTCTGCGAAGTGTAACGGACGATTCGCAGGTGCTCGTAGTCACTCAGTTGTGCAAGAAATCGCAACGCCTTGGCGTAGCTATTGACGCCTGTCGATGCTTGCTTCTTCGGCTGAGCAAAGGGCGTGATTTTGCGCAGAACGGCGGTCCGTGCCCCACCACGCTCAGCAGCCGGACGCGTGCGTCGGCTTGGTTTTACCGACACTGCAACCGTACGCCTGCCCGAGTGAGGTCTCGGGGCATTTCGCTTCGCCTTCGCTCGCATTGCCATGATTTCCTCATCTTAGCCGTTACAGACATTTCTTTCAACAAAAGCCGTAACTCCACGACAACCCGCCACTTGCGATAAGTCAGACGGCCCTGCCCACAACACTAGCAAAATAAGGCGGCCCGAAAATTCCATTCATGAACCTGCCTACATTTAAGGCAGTAAGCGTGTAAGTGGCCCCCGCTTCGCATTTACAGACGACGGTCAAACCAGTACATTTCCGCCCGCCTCCCAAGATGAAAAAGCCCGCACAAATTCACTCTGTTGCATTCGTCAGCCTTGGTTGCCCGAAGAACCTCGTCGACAGCGAACGCATGCTTGGCCTGCTCGCGCAGGACGGGCTGGCGATCACTCCGCACGCCAGCGAGGCGGACGCGATCGTCATCAACACGTGCGGCTTCCTGGAAGCCTCCAAGACCGAATCGTTGCAGGAAATCCGCGATGCGATTGACCTGAAGACCAGCGGCAAGTGCAAACGGGTGGTTGTCGCGGGATGTCTGGTGCAGCGACATAAAACTTCGCTGCTCGCGGATGCGCCGGGGATCGACCGTCTCGTCGGCGTGTTCGATCGCGAGCACATCGTCGAAGCCGTGCGCGGACAGGAAAATCCACGACAGGAACATGGACATTTCCTCGGGAAGTATCACGATCTTTCGCGCGAGCTGAGCGAGAGGTCAGAGGTTAGAGGTCAGAGTTCAGGACCAGAAACAAAGACATCGCGACTCCCGGTTTTCGAAGACGATCGCGCGCGACTCCGCTTGACTCCTCGTCACTACGCGTATCTGCGAATGAGCGAAGGCTGCAACCAGGGATGCAGCTTTTGCACGATCCCCTCCATCCGCGGGCCGATGCGGTCGAAACCGATCGAGCAGATCCTGCTCGAAGCCCGCGAACTGGCGGCCGACGGCGCTGTCGAGCTGAACCTGATCGGACAGGACACGACCAGCTACGGTAGCGACATCGGTTTCGATGCCGGCCTCTCCGGTCTGCTGAGATCGCTGGACAAAAATCTCACCGACGTGCACTGGCTTCGGCTGATGTACGCATACCCATCCTGCTTCACCGACGAGATGATCCGCACAATCGCCGACTGCTCGCGCGTCGTGAAGTACATTGACATGCCGCTGCAGCACATCAACGACGATCTGCTGAGGCTGATGAAACGCCGCGTCACGCGACGCGAGATCGAAACGCTGCTCGAGAAACTCCGCAAATGGATTCCCGGCATCGCCATCCGCACGACGTTCATCGCCGGCTCACCCGGCGAGACCGATCAGCAGCACGATGAGCTGGTCGATTTCGTCCGCGACTTCGGCTTCGACATGATGGGCGTTTTCCCGTACTCCCCTGAGCCCGGAACTGCGATGGGCAAGCTGCCGAACCAGATTCCGGACGACGTAAAGAGAGCTCGCGTCGAAGAGCTGATGCTCACGCAACAGGAAGTCGCGTTCGCGAGAGCGAAGTCGATGGTCGGTGAATCGATCGAAGTGCTCATCGACCGCGCGGTGGACGCGAAAGCCCACGGCTTAAGCCGTGGGCGTTCCGGCGCGGATTCCGCGTGGACGGCGCGCCACCAGGGACAAGCACCCGACATCGATTCGGTCGTCCACGTTTCGGGAAGAAATCTTCACGCGGGACAACTCCTCAACGTTACTGTCACGGATTATCAATCCTACGACCTCGTCGCAACGGTGCCGGCCAAGAAGTCACGCAGCCTGAGCGTTCTGCGCGCCTGACCGCAGCCGACAACGCAAGAGTTCTTTCCCATCACGATTTCACGGTTTCTTTGATCATTCTCGCTCGTTACGTTTTTGACAGCTACGAACACCGTTGATCTCACCGGCGATAACGTCGCGGACTACACGCTCACCGATTTCGAAGCATCGTCGATCATCAACGCCGCACTCGATATATCAGACAATGGAAACATCGTCTACGTTGAAGTGGGATTGACCCCGATCGCCGGCGGAGCTGAAATGGCCGCGATCATCGGCGTCGCGGTGCCGGAACCCACGGTCGCGATGGCGCTGTTGGGCATCGGCGCGATGGGGGTCGTGCGCCGACGACGGGCGTGATCGCGAACGGGCGTGATCGCGGCGAAAAACTCACATCGGGGTTGTCGGCGAATCTGACTGAAACGCGTCGACGACGTTCTTACGTCGCATCACGATCAGCGTCGCGATCGGGAAGACCAGGCTGATCAGCCAGTACACCGCCAACGTTCCGTACATGATCGGCTTGATCATCGACTGAACCTGTGCGGTCTGGCCGGTTTGCGGCTGTTGGTTCATCATCTCGACGGTCGCCGGCGCGATCACGATGAAGCTAACCGCCAGCTTCGCGACGCCGTAAATCAGGTCGGCGATGGACACGCCGATCATCAGGCTGCGTCCCCACCGCTTGAGCAGCAGCGCGCCGATGCTGCCGACCAGCAGCAGCGCCCACAGGATCATCCCCACGACACCCAGTACGACGGCCGCCGTTTGCGCTTCGGGCGGCAGCTTCGGCGCCGGCCCGCCGCCGGGGGCGAACGATTTTCCGATCACCGTGAGGACCACGTTCGCGCCAACGCACAAAAGGCCGAGGATGCCCAGGACAATCCCGATGATCGAGATCACCGTGACCGACGTCGGCCTGCGCGGTGGCGTTGGCTGTTGATAGTTCGGCTGATACGCGAATTGCGAATCCATCGGCGGCTGAGTCACGTTCGTTCCCTTCGGTTGGAAGTGCCGGATGAATTGAACCACATCCACGTGTCGCGCACAAACTAGAATCGATCAGCGCAATAGTAATAGTCGCGCGACGATCAGTCCGCGGCGACGGGACAGTATGACGCGCACTAGCTGGCTCTGCGTCGAAATCGCCTCGCGATCATCGTTCATCTCGTCGACCATTGGACCGCACTCCCTTCTTCCGTACAATCCGCCGCCGAATGTTTCGACACGTGCCAAACGCGCTGACTTTCGGCCGTCTGGTTCTCGCGGCCGTCTTTTTTGTGATGCTTTCCTGGTATCAGTACGAAGGTCGCGGCGATCCGACGTTTCTGAATGTCGCGTTCTTCATCTACCTGATCGCGCTGATCACCGATTGGCTCGACGGCTTCCTCGCGCGGCGGTGGCACGTGGAAGGCGCGTTCGGACGCGTCGTCGATCCGTTCGTCGACAAAGTGCTGGTGCTGGGCAGTTTCATCTTCTTCGCCGGGAAAAATTTCATCATCCCCGAATCCGTGACGATGCAACCGACTACCCCGCTGGTCGTGAAAACGCTGACCGGCGTGGCGCCGGGGATCGTCGTGATCCTCCTGGCGCGTGAACTTCTCGTCACCACGATCCGCGGCCTCTCGGAACGCACCGGCCAAAACTTCGGCGCGGCGTTCAGCGGCAAGCTGAAAATGGTTTTTCAATCCGTCACTATCCTTGTGATTCTCGTTTATGTGAATTATCTCAAGCACCTGAGCGACAGCGGCTATCTCGCATGGGCCACCTGGCTTCGGGATATCTGCATCTGGGCGACGGTCTGCATCACGGTGATCAGCGGGCTGCTGTATCTCCGCCGCGCGCCGGAATTGTATCGAGTGGGGATGGAACCCTTGCCGAAGTGACATCGCGTAAGCGTGTGTCATCCTGAGCACCAGCGAAGGATCTCGGGAGCCGACGCGTTTTCCTTCCCGAGATCCTTCGCTAGCGCTCAGGATGACATGACTCATGGAACTGACATCGCGCCGGGTAGGTTGAAACAATGGATTACTTGATCTCCGCGATGCTCGGTGTGGTCGAAGGCCTCACCGAATTTTTGCCTGTCAGCTCGACCGCACACCTGCGAGTCGCCCAGAAGCTGTTCAACCTTCCGCTGGAAACCCCGTTCTGGAAGACCTACACGATCGTCATCCAACTCGGCGCGGTGCTTTGCCTGCCGGTGTATTTCTGGAAACGAATCCGCAAGTTCGTCTCCACCTTCCCGCGTGGCGAGCGCGGTGATCGAAACGTGCTCACGCATCCGCTGAGCCTGACGATGCTCGCGTTCATCGTCACCGCAATCCCGGCGTATCTCCTTTCCAAAAAGATCGGCGAGAACCTCGACAACTTCTACGTGATCGGGGCCGCGCTGCTGATCGGCGGCGCGGTGATGTGGGCGGTCGATGTGATGTTCAAGCGCCCGCGCATCACGCACATGGAAGAGATGGGCCCGCTCCAGGCGATCTGGATCGGCGCGGTTCAAATCCTGGCAGCCGTGTTCCCGGGGACCAGCCGCTCGATGGCGACCATCGCCGCCGGGCAAGCCGCCGGAATGTCGCGCGCGGCGGCGCTCGAATTCTCCTTCTTCGTCTCGATCCCCACGATGGCCGCCGCCACCGGTTATGCGCTGCTCAAAGCGATCTTTCCCAAAGCCAATGCCGCCGCGTCGTCGCTCTCTCCGGCATCGATGACTCTCCATGAATGGATCGTCCTGGCGATCGGTTTCGTCATCTCGTTCTTCGTCGCTCTCGGTTCCGTCGCGTTCCTAATGGCGTGGGTACGACGTCACGGATTCGTCCCGTTCGCGATCTATCGAATCGTGTTGGGTATCGCGATCTTGATCTGGGCGCGGTCAATGCATGGATAAAACTTGATTACGTGAATAGGTGATTACGTGAGAAATACCGGGCGCCTCACGTAATCACGTAATCACGTTGGATTGCCGTCTTTCCTCTCGTATGATTGTTTGCTGAACATGTCTTCAACGGATGTCTGACTTTCGCGGGGCGCTATGGTTCTGCATATCCTGCGGGCTCTCTTCGTCCTGTTGATGGCCGCCGTTGGGTGGTCGTTTATCAAGGACCCCGCGACGTTCGGCACGTATAGCTGGATGGCGATGGCGATCGGCATGGCCGTCGCCGTGTTTTTGCTCAGCATCGATATCCTTTCCACGCGCCGAAAACTCGCCGTCTTCAGCGGCGTGTTCTTCGGGCTCGTCGTCGGTATCTGCATCGCCTATGCGCTGAGCTTCGTCACGCCGCTGGTCGTCGATTACTACCAATCCTTCAGCGACGAAAAACTCGGCGACAAGCAGTACTTCGCGCTGATTCGCTACATCAACCTTTTCATCGGCGTGACGACGACTTACCTGGCTATCAGCTTCATCCTCCAGACGAAGGACGATTTCCGCTTCGTCATTCCGTACGTCGAATTCAGCAAGCAGACGAAAGGCGCTCGCCCGTTCGTGCTGGATTCGAGCGTGCTGATCGACGGCCGCATTGAAGACATCGCCAAGACCGGAATCCTCGAAAGCCAGCTTGTCGTGCCGCGATTCATTCAGTCTGAACTGCAGAGACTCGCGGACAGTTCCGACAAGCTCGTCCGCGCGCGCGGCCGACGCGGACTCGATGTGCTCACCGCGCTCAAGACCGCGGCGCATCCGGAAATCATCGACTACGACTCCTCCGGCCGCGACGATCAGGCGCTCGATGTCGATCAAAAACTCATCGCACTTTCCAAAGAACTGAACGGCCGCGTGCTGACCAACGATTACAACCTGAACAAAGTCGCGCAGCTTCGCGGTGTCGACGTCGTCAACCTCAACGAGCTCGCCAACGCGATGAAGCCCGAAGTGATGCCTGGGGAAAAGATGACCGTCCGGCTGATCAAAGCCGGCGAAAGCACCGGCCAGGGCGTCGGCTTTCTCGATGACGGCACGATGGTCGTCGTCGAAGGCGGCCGCCAGCACCTGAACGAAGACGTCGAATTCACCGTCACGAACATGCGACAAACGGTGCAGGGCCGCATGATCTTCGGCCGGCTCGGAAGCAACGGTGCCAGCTCCGGCGGGGGTGCCGCACCTGCTCCCATTCCCGGAAAGACCCCGCACCCCGAAGCGCACGGTTCCAAATAGCGCTTGCGGTTTAACAATCCGTTTTCGGCCATTTTCTTTCATCCCCCCATGCCGAACTTCGCCGTCATCCTCCCCGCAGGCGGATCGTCCAATCGCTTTGGCGCGAACAAGCTCACCGAGCTGCTTGCCGGCAAACCGGTCCTTGCGCATTCGCTCCGCGCGTTCACTCGTCGCGACGACGTCACGCACCTGATCGTCCCGAGCAACACCTTCGCCGATCTCTCCGAATCGCTGACGACGCACGCATCGACCCTGCTGGTCGATCCGCGCCTCGAGTTCTGCCCCGGCGGCGTGCATCGTGCCGAAAGCGTTTTGAAAGGATTGCGGCGATTGCCGACCTCGGTCGAATGGGTCGCGATCCACGACGCCGCCCGACCGCTGGTCTCCCAATCCGTGATCGACGAAACGCTCGCCGCCGCCGTCCAACACGGCGCCGCGGTTGCCGCCTTGAGCGCGCACCTGACGATCAAACAAGCGACCGGCCCCCTGCCCGCGCGCGTCACGCGCACGCTGCCGCGGCAGGAACTGTGGACGATGCAAACGCCCCAGATCATGCGACGCGCGGATCTGCTCGAGGCGTTCGAGCGCTGCCCGATCCCGCTGGACCAAATCACCGACGACGCCCAGCTCCTCGAGCTGGCCGGCAAAGAAGTCTGGCTCGTCGCCGGCGACGAGCGGAACATCAAGATCACCACGCCGCTGGACCTGAAGATCGCCGAACTGATGCTGCGCGGGTGAACCCGCGCGGGAGGTGCTACGGAATGGCGCGCGACGGTTCCGCAAGTGCTAGCGGAGGGCGCTGCGAGGTTTGACGGTAACGTCCCGAGAACCACGGTGGAAGCACGTTGGCGTTCCGATGTTTGTTCACCTCGACATCGTAATTGCAGCGAGCAGCACATCGCGATTATCGCGCCAGATTGTTCCTGCGGTCGCGCCGCGCGGCAGTTCGGCAATCATTCCGCGCACCGTCATCCACCGCGGTACTCCGCGAAGGATCTGGCCTGACATGTAAAACCAGATCCTTCGCGGAGTACCGCTCTGGATGACAGACGCTTTTCTGTGATCGTCCGTCATCATTTGATCGATGCGCCGCCGCCTTCTAATCTAACGGCATGACCTCGTTGTTTCTCGTCGCCACCGGGATGAATCTGCTCGCGTTGATCGCGACGATGATCCTCGGTTACGGCGTATCGAACGGCAAGCCGTGGAGCTCGCAGCACCAACTGGCGGGCGTGCTGGCGACGATCTTTTGCTGCGGCGTACACTGCATCGTGTTCACGTATTTCATCGCGACGGCCAAGTGGGTGCAGCATGCGGTGACGGTGAAGCATCTGGATCAGTCGCTGGTCGCCCCGACGCGTTCGTTCAAGGCGGCCGCGTTCCCGGCGGCGCTGTCGGCGATGGCGATCGTCTTCCTTGCCGCGGTCCTCGGCGCGGCGACGTTCGGTTATCAGATTCGGCCGATCTATCATCACGTAACTGCGATCGTCGGGATCGCGATCAACGCGATCGTCGCGCTCATCGAATATCGCGCGATTGACAAGAACGCCAAGCTGATCGATCAAATCCTCGCCACCATTAACCCCGCGCCGGCGTGATTTGATACGATTGCGCAGAGCAGCCCTTGTGGCGGAACGGCAGACGCTACGGACTTAAAATCCGTTGACCTTTAACGGTCGTGTGGGTTCGATTCCCACCAAGGACAGTCCGGTGTTCGTGACGCATCTGTTTATTGACGGCCGCAGGATTCGTCACGCGATCCGAAATGGCCGTCGCGAGATTTGCGTATTGAACGCGAGATCGATCAGGCTGTAGTCGTCGAAATCGATCACATCGTTGTAATCGCAGTCGCCGTTGACCCAGCCGGTGCGGTTGTTGTTGAAGCCGGCGTCGATGCGCGAATAGTCGTCGAAGTCGACGACGCCGTTGAGGTCGGTGTCGCCATAGAAGGTGTAGCGAAGGAGGACATCACCCCCGGCGATGCTGAAACCGCCGATCGAGCTGATGGCGATTTCGGAACCTAGCCCGTAACCAACTGCATCGGCAAGCAAGCTCGTGGCCGCAAGCGACGAGTTGATCGCGCCGCCGGCGCCCGTACCGTTCCACGCCCCGCCGTTGCGGCCGGCGATGATTCTACTGCGGAAGCCGTCGAGCGTAATCGGCCCGCCCGCGCGGCTGATGAACGCCCCGCCCGCCAGGTCCAGCACGCCGTTGAGGAACGTCAAGTTCAGCGAGCGGTTGCGCGTCTTCACCACTGTGGCGCCCGTGCCCACGCGAAGCGTCCCGCCCGGCCTGATGTCCAGGTCTTCCAGGTCGTCGCTTTGTTCGACGACAACCGTGACCGGGGCATCGCCCGCGCCGCTGTCGGTGTTGACGATCAGCGAGTCGGCGTCGCCCAGACCCGTATTCACAACTACGGGCGCAGCGGCGTCGGCAATCGAAACGGAGTCGCTCCCGCCGTTTCCGTTGATGCGTAGCGGCGTGAGGATGTCGGTGACCACAATGCTGCTTGCTGTGAATTCTTGAGTGGGTGCGTTGCTTGCGTCGAGCGTCACCGACGCAATTCCCGACCACGCCACGTAGTACTGGTTGGCCCCATCCACCTTGCGCAGCTGATCTGAGGCAGTGCCGGTACGCTCGAAGAAGTAGGTGTCGAGGTTGGTGTCGTTCAAGTCATCGAAGCGGATCGTGTCGTTCCCGGGATTGGCCGTGCCGCTGTAGATCAACAGGTCGTCGTTCACGCCGGGGCGGAGGTTGGCGTCGATGTCGCCGCCGCCGACGGTGTAGTGATCGTTGCCCGAATTTCCCCGAACGTCCGTGTCACATGCGGTGGCGAGGATGTTGAGGTTCGTCCCGCCAGGTCCTTCGTAGAGCGTCAACTCTTCGATCGTGTTGAAGCTGTGCGACTGCCCGTCGGTGAACACGCTGCCGTTCAGCGTCTGGGTCGCGAGGGTGGGATCGCTTTGATTGAACACGCTCAGCGTATCCGCGCCAGATCCCCCGTTGGCCGTCACCGAGCCGAGAATTTTGGTGCTGATGTTCCCGCCGCCGATGAGAAATTGCTCGTTACCGCTGTTCCCGTTGAGCACCAGCGCCGTGTTTGCCGCCAGGCCATCAATCACGAACGAGTCTCCGCCGTTTGCGGAAGCGTTGATGTTGAAGTTCCTCACACCGCTGTAGTTGACGACCTTCGGGGCGACAATCTGGGTTTGCGTGACGTGATACCCATCCGACCCGTTGGAAGAACTCTGGTTGTTGATGTTGAGCACGTCGAGTGCGCCGCCGACAAGGGTGACCGTCAGCGCGCCGTTGATATTGCCGCTGAAGTTGCTCTGTCCCACGTCCACCCGGCAACCGCGCACGGGTCCACCGATGATCGTGGTCGAGCTCATCGAGCTAGCCGTGGCGTTCAAGTTGACGATCGGCAGGACGTTGGAGCCCGCGACGAGACCGTTGGCGGCTTGAAGGGTCTGGCTTTCAAACTCGCTGTAGTTGATCCCCGCGACGCCTTTGACGAACGTGGTGTTCTGCCAGGTGTAGCTCTCACTTTCGCCGACGACCGTCTTGTCGAGTGTGTCTTCGATGACGAGGCTGTCGGCGCCCGTGCCGCCCAGAAGCGTCGCGCTCGCCAGCGCCAATCCGCTGTTGTCGAAGTCTCCGCCGCCCACGTGAAACGTGTCGTTGCCCGGCCCGCTGTCGATGCGAAGTGAAACGCCGTTAGGCTTGCTGAAGACGTTCATGACGTTATCGGCTTCACCACTTAGCGAGTTGCTGGAGACGAAATCAATCGTCTCGAAACCCGCGAAAAACAGCACGCCGATGTTGACGCCCCCCACGCGGGCATCGACCGAGTCCGTGTCGAATCCGAAGGTGGCTTCTTCTGAGCTTGCGTCGCTCAGCAGTAGACCGTCCACACCTGTTCCCCCGTTTACCACCACATTGCCCGTTCCGACGTCGAGGAACCAATAACCATTGCTGGACGCGGTGTCAGACGCGTTGTAGATCGTGTCGTTTCCTCCGTTGCCATTGATCTCCAACACGACACCCGCGCTCGAGCTGACCCGCGCGTCTTGGAACCTGATCAGATTGCCGGCGTCGTTGTCGAAATACCGCACCGACTCGATGTTGTCGTACTCGAGAAGCTGGTTGAATCCTTTGGTAATACGGAAGCCCGAAAGATGCATCGTGTAAGGCGTCGTCTCGTCCTGCCCGTTTTCGGCGAGTACGGTGTCGCTGCCGGAACCGCCGTCGAACGTGAAATTATCTTGATAGACGTCGTCGAGGTCCCGGACGGGATTGACCAACGTGTCGTTTCCGCCGTCGCCCCGAGCGAGGATGGTCTGTTCGTCGTGCGTGGGGGACACGTTGAACGTGTCGTTTCCGAGGCCGGCATTGACCGTGATCGAGAGATCGGTCGTAGTGTTGATCGTGCCGCCGTTGAACCGGACAGCCATGCCACCACCGGCCCACCTGAAGATCTCGATCGTGTCGTTCCCACTCGTCCCGTTGAATACCGCCAGCATCCTGCGCGGCTCCAACGATTCACAGTTGCAGGCGTTTGAGCTGGTCCGTCGACGTTTGTTACAGGGGCGTGGCATGGTGATCTCCTTCTAGGCCCGGAGGACTGTTCGGGGTCGCAAAGGCAGAACTGGCGCTGATGCCCGGGCCGAACTCCGTTGCGCTGCATGACTCTGCTCTCTTGCGCGAAAGTTGCTTCCCGCTGCGATCAGATAGGGACGGCGCCGGCCAGAACTGGCGTGCAGAAACAGGAAATCTCCGTAACCAAGCTTTTACCCACGTAAGAGTTTTCCGGCAGGCGTTATCGCGTTGGCAGCTCAACCTGCCGAACGGGTGGCCGGAAGTGTGGACGGGCCAGTGGTGGGTCGCGTCGATGCGGTGAGTGCCGCGGATTCGGCGCGCCATTTGGCGGCTTCCTCCGGACGTTGCGTGGTCTCGCACACTTCGGCAAGTGCCTGGAGCACGCGCGATTGCAGCGGACGATTGCTCCCGTTCGCCTGCCGCAGCGCGTCCAACGCCACTATCAGAGGCTCATACGCTTCCTGATGACGCCCGAGCTTCCAGAGGCAAGTGCCATACATCGCTAGATAACCGGCCCGTCGGGCAGGCTGTATCTGCACGCGGCCGGGCTCCCGCAGCCTCGCGTAACCCGACTCCGCAAGCGGCAGCGCTTCCTCCCATCGCTCCAGACGTTGCAACACTCCACAGAGATTCTGCTGCGCGGTGATCGTGTGCGGATGATCAGGCCCCCGGAGCCGCGTGATCTCTGCGAGCGCTTCCCGCATCAGCGGCTCAGCCTCGCTCGCTCGTCCGGCGTTGTTCATCGCGGTCGCTGCCGCCTGCATCAGGGTCGCCGTGTTGGGATTATCCAGCCCGAGGTGCTCGCGCGCCTGTGCGACAGCGTGCTGGTATCGCTTGACGCCCTCTTCGAATTTCTGTCGATCGCAAAGGACCTGCGCCAGACCGTTCTCGGTAAAGATGGTGCGGGCGTGGTGTTCTCCGTTCACCCGCTGCGAGCGCTCCAACGCGTCGCGCATCATCGTTTCGGATTCGTCTCCCTTTCCCGTGCTGCGCATCACATACGCCAGCGCCGACGAAATCGCGATCGTGTCTGGATAGTCCGGGCCGAGCGCCTGCAAACGTCCGTCGTAGCACTCGCGCAGAAGCTGCTCCGCCTCTTCATATTTTCCAACACGCTGGAGCAGCTGTCCGAGGTTGCCGGTGATCAGCAGTGTTCGCAAGTCATCTCTTCCCCGAACCTGGACCGACCGGTCGCGCGCCTGTCGATATGCCCCTTCGGCTTCGGGCGCGCCCAGCAGATCCAGGATCACCGCCACGTCGCCAAGCGATCCGAGCGTGTCGGGGTGATCTTCTCCCTGCACGCGCCGCCGGCGTTCAAGAGTCTCCTGATAGATCGCCTGAGCCTGTTCGTAATCTCCCCGATGACGACGCACTAGCCCGAAGTGTTGCCGGGAGGTCAACGTCTGCGGGTCGTCGGGCCCGAGTTGACGCAAGTCGATCTCCAGCGCCCGGCTCAACTGCTCTTCGGATTGTTCGTAAAGTCCCAGGGCCAGGTAGGTACGTCCCAAGGCCGAACGAATGGCCGATTCGATTCGTGGCTGCGTCTTGAACTTTGTCGGCAGCGTCCGGGCGGCGCCGTCGAGCACGTCCTTGACCAGCATTTGCTTGCCCTGCGCGACCTTGGGGTCAACCGATCCAAACATGTCCACCAGAAAAGTATTGACCTCCGTGGTGGCTTCCCTGGCTTCTTCGGCTTGCCGCTTCTCGACCAGCGCCTGCCGCTCAGCGCGGGTTGCGCGGATCGCTTGCCGACTCGTCGCGATGATCCCGCTTATCAACAGGAAGACCATGGCGGCTGAAGCCGCCACGCCGGTCTTGTTGCGGCGGAGGAATTTTCTGGCGCGATACGTGCGCGATTCGGGTCCGGCGCGCAGCGGTCGGTTCGCCAGGTAGTTGTCGATATCCTCGGCCAATTCGCGCACACTGGAGTAGCGCTCCGCACGCTCCTTGCGCATGGCTTTGAGCGGAATCCATTCCAGTTCGCGCTTCAATTGCTGGTGGAGAACGGTGAGCTGTGTGCAGCGCAGCAGCGCCGTCTCGATCGCAGTCTCGCCGAGGGCGGAGAGTCTGGCGCTGGGTCTCGGCGGATCCACCTCGCGGATGATCCGCTGAATCTCCCGATAACCGGCGCTGCGCAGTGTCGTTGGATCGAACGGCAACACGCCGATCAGCAGCTCGTACAACACCACGCCAAGCGCATACACGTCGGTGCGCGTATCGACATCGAGCGCATTGCCGTCGGCCTGCTCCGGCGCCATGTATTCCGGTGTGCCGATCAACTGCCCGGCTTCGGTGAACAGAGACTTTTCCGTCACCCGTTGATCGATCGCCTTGGCCACGCCGAAGTCGATCACCTTGACCCACGGCTTGCCGTCCTTCAGCGTGACCAGGATGTTCGACGGCTTGATGTCGCGATGGATGATCGCTTTCTGGTGCGCGTGCTGCACGGCGTCGCAGGCTTGCGTGAATAGCTGGAGTCGCCGGTCCAAGGATAGCTTTTCACGATCGGCAAAGCTGGTGATCGGCTCGCCGTGGACGTATTCCATGATGAAATACGGCCGGCCGGACTCGGTGGCGCCGGCGTCGAGAACGGTCGCGACGTTCGGATGATCCATAATCGCCAGCGTCTGACGTTCGGATTCAAAGCGCGCGATGACCTGTCGCGTGTCCATCCCCAGCTTGATGACTTTGATTGCGACGGTGCGGCGAATCGGTTCGCGCTGCTCGGCCCGGTAGACCGAGCCCATACCGCCTTCGCCGATGAGTTCCTCGACGTGATATGGCCCGATCTGTTGTAGGCGTGGCGAATCGCGCACTGCGGCCATGATGTTGGCCAGCTCGTCCGGACCATACGCCCGGGCGTCAGGCTGCGCGTTGTCTATCGGACCAGTTGACATGCCGCTGCTCCGGAAACCCGACCGATCAAACGGTATCGGCCTGAACCATCTCAGGCAATAAATGCCGCGAAACCGCGCCGCGCGCGTTAGAATGCGGATCGCCTCGGTGCAGCATGTTGAATAGCGTCGCTACCAACCCGTCGATCTTCCTGCGCTTGAAGCAGTCCGACGCCGCGCCTCGTGAATTCGCCTGGAAAGAGTTTCATGCGCGATACGCGCCGATCATCACTGCATTCGCGGTTCGGCTTGGCGCTAGACAACAAGATATAGATGACGTGCTGCAGGACGTGATGCTGGGCTTTTTCTCGAAGTCGCCCACGTTCGTCTACGACTCTGGCAAGGGGCGGTTTCGCGGCTACCTGAAAGTCTGCACCTATCGCGCGCTCGCCACGCTTGTTGGGAAACACGCGAGGTACCAGGGAGTTTCGCTCGATCAGATCGACCCTCAAGCCGTGGCGATCGAGCACGCGTGGAACGAGATCTGGGAACAGGAACTTTACCAACGCGCGATGCAGGAAGTGCGCGCCCAGAGGGGGCAGACGAAGACGTTCCTCGCGTTCGAACAATACGTCGCGCACAACCAACCGGCCGAATCGGTTGCGGCTTCGCTGGAGTTGCACCTCACGAGCGTCTACCGAGCCAAGCGCGAGGTGACCGACATGCTGCGCGAAAAAATCCGTGCTATGAATGACGAAGACTGAGCCGAAGTCGCCGCGAAGCATCGGACC
>JACMJD010000435.1 GCA_014380825.1 Phycisphaerae bacterium
CACCATATTGGAACCATTCGGGTCGGCTTAGTCAGCCGGGTAAATTCCCAGCAGACGACGCACGAACGGTTGCGCGCCGACCGAATAAACATCCAGGACGACTGCTTGCGCTGGCATACGTTGGCATTGCGACTTCGCGCTCAATGCTTGACGTACGATTTATCTTGCTCGCTGCCAAACCGAACCGAACACATTTCCCGAGCTTGTTGCTTAGCCAACAACCGTCTGTGCCAACAAGCGAGGCCACAACGGATATGTCATTCATCGGATAACCGCCGCAACCATCCGCGCGCGGGGACAATATTTTCTGCACCGCGGACATATCGAGTAAACCGCACGCGACCTGAATCAGGTAACGCGTTCGCTCCGCGGCTTGCTCGAACTGTTCGCGAAGGATTATTGGCATCGTCCGAAACGTGACCAAGCTTTCCGCGCGGCATCGCAACGCCTCACGTCCAGAACGGTCCCACCGCAGGATCACGAACAATTCGCGTCCAAAGACATGGGAACGCCAAAGCTCAGACTTCGAATCGATGCACCCACATCGACTTGACGGCAGCAATCTTACCCAGCGTTCCGGCGCCGTCGAGACCAATTCCGATCGTTTTCGCGTGAGCGAAATCACGGTTTACGTCACAAAATCGCCCGGTCGGCGGGTCAACGTCGACTGGATTAGGCCAAAGTCTTAGGCTCGCGAGAGCCTCAGAACCTACATCGCCAAAGCGGTGAGCGAGAGTCATGCCGTCGGGCGTTGTTGGCAGGAACGCCCGTGTTTATCGGACTATAACGATGGCTGCCGGCACCCAGCGCTTGCTGCTTTTGTGAGCAGCGAGGCGCGATCGAGGTTGTTGTAAGCAACGAAAATGCAACAAGCATTCGCTATCCGATAACATCGGCAAAAACACGATTTGCGGACTAGGTAAAACCAGGGGGTTTGGGATGATTCGGGAAACTGTAGTGACTGTCCGGCGATCCGCGCCAATGTGACGCGCGCTACGGACTTCGCGTCGCGTCGGACCGCTGTGACAATCGATCGATCAGCGCGCGGGCTTCGCGCATCTCGCGCCGCTGAAGACATCGCTCGGCCTCCTTGATCGCTTCGTCGTTGCGGCCGAGCTTTTCCAGGGCGATCGCGAGTTTCATCCGCCAGTTCGTTTCTCCGTAGTTCTCTCGCAAAGCGCGACGGAATAGAACGATCGCGTCCTCGTACTTCTGCCGCACCACCAGCGCATCGGCGGTCTGCACGAGGATCGCAGGCGATGCATCGGGCAACTGCGCTTTCGCCTGGAGCGCGACGAACGCTCGATCGCGCGCCTGCTCGGCGAGCGGTTGCGTGCCCGGATCTTTTGCCAGCACAACCGCCAGGATGTTCAGCGCGTCGATGTCGTCGCCCGCCAACTGTAATGCCAGCTCCGGACGCTTGAGATCCGTCACGCACACGTCGATGACCGCGGGGATCAGGCTGCGATCGAGTTCGGCGGCGCGGCGCAGCTCGATCATCGCTCGATCCACCATGCCTTGGCGCGCTTCGAGTTGGCCCCACAGAAACGTCGCGTCCGGATCGGGACCGCTCAATTTATACGCGCGTTCGAGATCGATCGCGGCTTGCGCTGCGCGATCCGGCAATTCCGCTTCCAGTCGCGACGCCAGCAGATACGTTGGCCCGTGCGTCGGGCAGATCCAGCGGCCGGCGTGAAGCTCGTCGATGATCCGCGGGAAATAAGAAGCCGCATCGATCACCGGCCGACCGGTGATTGCTTTCCATCGATAGAAATTCAGCCAGTAGTGATATCGAATATCGCCCCGCCGAGCGTCCGCGGCGAGCTTGGTGGTCTCGATGATGTCGGTGTACTCGGCGCTGCTCGCGTCCCAGTTTTTGCCCTTCAGATTCGCGTCCATCCGCCGTACGACCTGCCACGCGCGATCGGCGGTCATCGTGCTGGCACACGCGAAACCGACCCAGATCGCGATACCGACAATCGCAACCGTCGCACCGATGCGCCCGATCAAGCTGCCGCGCGACGGCAGCGATGTAGACACACGCCCAAGCTCGCGCCAGCGCAACTGCGCCAGGTTCAACACCAGCGCGCACGTAACGGCCGTCAGCGCAGCAACGGCGGGAATGTGCTGGCCGAAATCCGTGAAGCTGTGAATGAGGATGGCGAGCAGTCCGAACATCAGCCCGATCGTTAACGACGAGGCCGGCGACATGCCGCCGCGCGCCGCGCGCACGGCGGCGCCGGCGATGATGCTCCAGAACGCCACCGCCAGAGCCACGCCTACTCCGCCGGTCTCGGTCAGGAGCTGGGCGTATTCATTCTCCGCGTGCGATGCGAACATCGTGAACGCCGATCGGTCGTACATCGGAAAAATCACCGAGAAGGTGCCCAGCCCGCTGCCCAGCAGCGGAAATTCTTTCCATTGATGGCGAATGTCGCGCAGGATTTCCATGCGATTGCCGTGCGCGCGTTCACCCGATTCCATCAGCCGCCCGAGCAGTCGGTTGTAGTCCAACAGCACGACCATCGTGACGCACAGCACGATCCCCGCTAGGATCCAACCACGCCCGCGCATGCGTGGCCGCGTAACCAGCACCGCGCCGACAACGAACCCGGCGATGCCCGCGCCGAGCATCGCGCCGCGCGACAGCGACAGCAGCACCGCCCCCGCCGACAGCACGATCATTGCCAGCAGCAGCCAGACCGGACGCATCGCGCGCGAGCGAAGTTTCTCGGCGAGCTCGTGCGGCGAATAATTCTCGCGCCGGAAATGCTGGTTGATCATCACCAGCGCCAACCCAATCGCCGCGCCGATCGACAGGTTCATGAACTGTCCGAAGTGACTGTGATTGATGAACGGCCCGGACCGCGCCGGCATCTCGCTGGGCATGCGAATCAGCCAGTAGATGTCTTTCGTACCCATCGCGTCCTGCGCCAACGCCAACACCGCGAAGGCGCCGGCGATGATCGCAATCGCGCCCAGCACACGACGAATCTGGCTGACGCGACGAATGCAATTCAGCACAACGACAAACACGCAGATGACGGCCAGCAGCAGGCGCAGGTCGTGCCTGGTCGCTTCGGGATAGAAGCTGAGCGTCATCCACCGCAGGCGCTCAGCCGCGCCGGGAAGATCGCTGAGCAATTCTTGTTTCTTCAAGAACGTGTTTGGTGAGATCACCCTGACCAATCCCGCCGGCAGCGGAACCAATTGCAGCGCAACCAGCGCGACGAACAGCCCGATCGGCCAGAACGTCCACGATCGAACGAACTGCACATCGGGCCGAAACAACAGCTTTAGCGCCAACGTCGCCGCCATCGCAAATGCCAAGCCGATGAAGATCGCTTCACTCCACGCCTGCACGGCGCCCAGCGCCAATGGCGAGATTGCCAACAGCCCGATGAGCAGAATCTCCACCGGCCGATCGAATGCCGGATCGGATGTGTCGGCGAGGTCGAAATAGACGGTGGCGTCGCGCATTTCCCTACAGGCGGCAGGATA
>JACMJD010000436.1 GCA_014380825.1 Phycisphaerae bacterium
CAATTACCGATCGTGCCCGAAATGTTGATCTGCCGGATCTATCCCGGCGGTCCGATAATAACCGGTTCGCATCCTGCTCACCGGAAAATTCAAGGACCACTGCTTCGCTATCGACGGAGTTCCGCCGATCCCACAATTGGTAACCGTACGATTTGCGATGCGATCGGTCAAGCGATCCGAAAATCGATGTGACTGCGTGGAAAACATATCGTAGCTTTCTCAAACCTCCGGAATACCCCGGGGGCGAGGACGATTCATGCAGCGACCGGTGATGGACATCACCTACATGGAAGAGGACAAGCACGCCGGGCACAGTGCGCGCCGGCGCTTCCAGCTTGTGCGAGTGGTGTTACACGCCGTGTGGCAGACGATGCGCCGAATCGTGCGCATCCTGACGTACAACCCGCTGTCGCGTACGCCGTTCGGTCGATTCCGCAATGATGATGGCTCGCCGCTCTCGCGCTTCCTGCGCGGCGTGGCGTATCGCCTGGCGTTCGTGCCCGTGTTCGCGGCGCTTACCGCGTGCGCGTTCGTTTATTCCGGCACGCATCCAACGCCGATGTCCGGCGATCTGGATCCGAGCTCGGTCGGCATCTACTTCGAGGCCGTGAGCTTCAAGAGCGCGGACAACGTTCGCATCGACGCGTGGCTCGTGCCGTCGATCGACGCGTCCAAGGTGCTCGATCAAAAAGAAAAAATCCTCCGCGAAAAACGCCCGGCCGTCGTGCTGCTGCATAACTATGGCGACCGCCGCCAGCAGATGCTGTCGCTGGTTCGCCCGCTGCACGATGCCGGATTTGTCGTGCTGCTGCCCGCGATGCGCGGCTGCGGCACCAGCGAGTCCGTCGGCCAGACCTTTGGTCTGCACGAAGCATTGGACGTGAAGGCCGCGATCGACCTGCTGCGCCGCCGGCCGTTCGTCGATCCAGATCGCGTCATGCTGGTGGGCGTAGGCAGCGGCGCCAACGCCGCGATGCTCGCCGCCAATACCGACAAGCGTGTCCTGGCCATGGTCCTGGAAAGCCCGGCCGACGACATCAACCAGGTCATCAACGAACACGTCGCACCGAAGCAACCCTACCTCCGCTGGCTTCGGCCGATGTGCAAATGGACCTTCGAGATCAGCTACGAGGTCGACGCCGAAGAGCTCAACGCGTCGCGCCACGCCACGCTGCTCAAGACAAGATCCGTCCTGATGCTCCCCGGCGACGCGACCAGCGAAAACTTCGCGACCAAGGAACAGGTCGAGCAGATCCGGCACTTCCTGGTGCTGAAGTCCGAGGAGAAGACGCTGCGAAACGTCACGCCGAAATCGACGCGCACCGCAAACGCGGGCGATTAGCTCACGCAGAAGTCCGCAGCAAAACGGTTCCTAACACCTTTTCTGCTTAGGGGATTTCGCGCGGCTCGGGATGGTGATAGTCGAGGTGGCCCGGATCGCGCTTCATCTGCTACTTCGATCACCCCTGCGCCGCGCGCCGACGCTTTTCCCAGTAGAGAGTGGCACACACGAACCCAACGAAGAGCGCGATGAAGTACGAGCGGAGTCTCTGTTGCGGCCACGCACCTTCGAACACGCGATCAAATACCGCGCCGAACGCGATGGTTGCCACAGCAAAGTAGGCGCCCATCACAAGAACGAACGGGGCGAATCGCTTCGGTAATCTCACTTCGGCCACCCCTTCGCGGGCTTCTTCTTCGCCATGCTCGCATTGTAGCACACCCGCGCACGCAGTAGGTGATGACGGCCCTCACCCAACCCTCTCCCCGCGTACCGGGCGAGGGCTCTGAGATCACCCGAAATCGATATCCGCGATCCGATGCCGCGTCTGCGACGTCAGATGCAACTCCGCGAACGGCTTTCGGCCGTCCCAGGTGTGCCAGAGGATCAGGCGTTGGCGGTCGCTTGAGACGGCGGCGACGACCGCGACGCTGGCGGCGAGGATTTTGTAGCCGCGGTGGGTGCTCAGATATTGCGTGACGAGCTGATCGTCCACACCCACGCATTCGAGCGCGGCATCTTCGCGCGCGAGGAGCAACCGAATCGAACCGATCCACGGTAGTGCGCAGACCGCGTTGATCCGGCCGCCGCGGGTTTCCCGGGCGATCGGTTCGCGCGCCGCGCGATCGTAGCGAACGATCAAGCCGTCCTCGTGAATGGCGAGGAATTCGTTAGGCGCGAGTACGATCGAAACGATTGTCGCGCTCGACTCGATGGGAAGCGGCGTGCGCGCATCGCCGGTCATTAGAACGAGTTCGTTTCCGACGCTGAAGATGGCGTGCTCCGCGTCGAACACCTGCAGATTCCGCGCGCCAACACCTCGGCCGGCCGATCCGGCGCGACCGTATTCACGCAACTTGGTGTGCGGCGACACGTTATCCCGCACTTCCCAAGCGACGACGCCGCCGTCCGCGTGTGTCGCCAAGATTCCGGGAGGCGATTTCCAATCCGCGACACGATTAAAACCGAGCTGGCTCTTCAACTCGGGATCGGCGAACGCCTGCGGATTCGCCGCGGGTGATTCGCGATCGACGGCCCAGCAACCGTCGCGAGCGCCGATCAGCAGGACATCGTTCTCGCCCGCGCCGGACCACCGCGCTGGCTGCACGCTTCGCAACGGTCCGAGCTTGTCGGGAATCGGCAGCAGATCGACTGTCGGCGTCGTCTCGCCCGGTACGATTCTCGCCAGAGATTGTCCGGCCACCGCCCAGAGCGTGGTGTAACCATCCTGCCGACTCGAAGCGGCGAGCAGCGCTTCAAGCGTCGTCCCGCGATCGGCGGGCGAGATCTGCTGAAGAATCTGTCCCGGCGAAATGTTGTTCGACGATTCGCGCACCGACTGGAACTGCTTCAGCAGATCGCCGGCACGACGCAGGTGTTCGACCTGATCGGCCGAGCGCTCTTCGGCGCGCACGCGCTGCATCTGCTCGATCTTCTCGCGCTGCACGCTGTTACTCTGCAAATCCAACTGATACGGCGGCAGCACGATCAACCCGCACGCAAACGCGGCCGCATCCGCAACGCTACGAATCGCGCTCAGCAGCTCATCCCGCGCTGGCCCGGAAAGCACATCGACCGCGGGGCGATCGTGCAGAAACGATTCAACCCGCGCACGAACCTGGTGCGCCAGGTGCGCGGCGACATTCTCGCGCGTGAGCGTGTTCCTATCGGCCAGCAGCACTTCGCCGAGCAATCGCCGGTCGCTTGCGTTCTCAGCAACGCGCACGCTGCAATCAAACGTGCAACGCAGATCGTGATGATCCTTGCTTTGCATCGCCGACAGATCAATCCGCACGCGCATCGGATCGATGCGAACTTCGATCGCGCCATCCGATCGACGAGCGAGCTCGTTGGCCGCCATTGGAACAGAAGTCGACATTCGCCTGATTTTACCCCGGCCAAAGCGGAACGGGGATATAAAACGCGTCGGCAGTTACACCACAGAAAGAGAAGACAACCACAGATTTCACAGATTTCAAAGATTTTCAAACTCAAATTCTTAAACGGTGTATCGGTAAAATCTGCGGTTCAATTCGTCTTCGATCCGTTCAGCTTGTAGGTAACGAACTTCGCCGACTCGGTTTTCAGGTACCGCGCATCGAGATAATCCGTCAGCGGTTTGAGTCCCTCGGACAG
>JACMJD010000437.1 GCA_014380825.1 Phycisphaerae bacterium
ACAAGATGGACAAGGTCGGCGCGGACTTCGACTTCAGCTTCAACAGCATCATCGAGCGGCTGGGCGCACCCGCGGTCGCGGTGCAGATCCCGCTCGGGCAGGCCAGCTCGTTCGAGGGAATCATCGATCTGATCCGTCAGGTTGCGATCTACTACAACCTGAAAGACGACAAGGACAAGGGCAAGACGCAGATCGAAAAGCCGATCCCCGAAGCCGAAAAGGAACGCGTTGAAAAGTGGCGCCACATTCTCGTCGAGAAGGCAGCCGAGCTTGACGATGCGCTGACAGAAAAATATCTGACCGATCCGAGCACGATCACCGAAGCGGAAATTCGAGCGGCGCTGCGCAAGGGCACGATCGCATTCAATTGCCACCCAGTGTTCTGCGGATCAGCGTTGAAGTACGTCGGCGTGCAGCGACTGCTGGACGGCGTGATCGATTATCTCCCCAGCCCGACCGAAGTTCCGCCGATCATCGGGCATGATGTGAAAGATCCTGAGAAGGAGATTATTCGCCATTTGACGAGCGACGAGCCGTTCTGCGGCCTGGCGTTCAAGATCGTGAACGATCAGCACGGCGATCTCACGTACGTGCGCGTGTACAGCGGCAAGCTCGAAAAGGGCAGCCGCGTGCTCAACGCGAATCGCGGCAAGCGCGAGAACATCTCGCGCATGTTCCAGATGCACGCGGCCGATCGTAACCCGATCGACGTCGCCGAGGCGGGCGACATCGTCGCGTGTATCGGCGTGAAGGAAGCGCTCACCGGCGACACGCTGTGCGATCAGGATCATCCGATTCTGCTCGAACGCCCGACCTTTCCGGACCCGGTCATCAGCATGTCGATCGAGCCCAAGACGGCCGCCGACAAGCAGAAGCTGGGCGAAGCCCTCACGACGCTGCGTCGCGAGGACCCGACGTTCCACGCGAACTACGATGATGAGACCGGCCAGACAATCATCGCCGGCATGGGCGAGCTGCACTTGGAAATTCTTCGCATGCGTCTGACGCGCGACCACAAGGTGGAAGTGATCGTTGGCAAGCCGAAGGTTGCCTACAAGGAAACCATCAGCGGCAGCGCGAAGAACGTTCGCGGCAAGCACGTGAAGCAGTCCGGCGGTCGCGGTCAGTACGGCGACTGCACGGTCAACATCGAACCGTTCGATGGCAATGGCCCGGACGGCAAGCCGCTTCCGGCTGAAGATCTCAAGGATCTGGGCTGGAAAGACGGCGTGGCGTGGGAAAACAAGATCTTCGGCGGCTCGATCCCGAAGGAATTTATTCCGTCGATCGAGTACGGCGTGCGCATGGCCGCCAAGACCGGTGTGCTGGCGAACTATCCGCTGATCAACGTGAAGGTCACGCTGGTCGACGGCAGCTATCACCAGGTCGACAGTTCACAGATCGCCTTCGAACTGGCCGGCGGACTCGCGTTCCGCGAAGCCACGCAGAAGGCCGGCCTCACGCTGCTCGAGCCGATCATGCGGTTGGTCGTGACGACTCCCGAAGAGTTCGTCGGCAACGTCAACGGCGACATCAACAAGCGCCGCGGCATGATCATCAACAGCGAACAACGTGGCAACACACGCATCGTCGAGGCCGAAGTTCCGCTGAGCGAAATGTTCGGTTACACGACCGAACTGCGCAGCATGAGCACCGGTCGCGCCAGCAGCGTGATGGAACCGCTGCGATATGCAGCGGTGCCGAACAGCGTGAAGAACGCGATTCTGGAAGAAGTGGGCTGATCGTTAGATTACATCGTTGAAAACACGGACCGCCGCGATCGGGATTTTGTCCTGGTCGCGGCGGTTTTTTGTTGCTTCGCTGTCGGCAGCGCGTGAGGATGCCGCTCGACGAAACCCGTAGTCGGGCTTGCGGGTCGTCCAATGGGGCAACCATCCGGTCTGGAGTGGGACATGAAGCTGCGCGCTTCCTTGGCGGCGATCGTTCTTGCTGCGACTTCCGTCGGCTTCGGCGGAACGATTTTCACCGGGACGGATGAGGGAACGCAAGCGCACGTGAAGGCGTTCACCACGCCATCGCTGGCGACCGAAACATCGTTCTTCGCTTATCCGAGTTTCACTGGCGGCGTGCGCGTGGCGGCGAGCGATCTGACCGGCGACGGCTTAGCCGACATCGTCACCGGCGCTGGTCCGGGCGCGGGGCCGCACGTCAAGGTGTTCGATCGAACCAATCTGTCCGAAGTGCGAAGCTTCTTCGCGTACGGCCCGGGCTTCAACGGCGGCGTGTACGTGGCCGCGGGCGATCTCACGGGTGATCGGCGGGCCGATATCTTCACCGGCGCCGGCTCGACGTCTTCTCATGTCAAGGTGTTCGACGGCGCCACGAATTCGGAAGTGCGATCGTTTTTTGCATTTCCCGCATTTGGCGGCGGCGTGCGCGTCGCCGCGGGCGACGTGAACGGCGATGGCCGAGCCGATATCATCGCCGGTACCGCGCCCGGTGCCGCGGAGTTGCGCGTTTTCGATGCCGTAACCGGAGCCGCGATTCGCGATTTCCTTCCCTACGGCAGCTTCACCGGCGGCATCTACGTCGCGTCCGGTGATGTGAACAACGACGGCCTGGCCGATCTGATCACATCCACGGACGACACCGGCGGAACCGCGTCCAGTCAGGTGAAAGTGTTTGATGGCGCGACCAACGAACTGATCCAATCGTTCATGCCATTCGCCGGATTCACCGGCTCCGTTCGCGTCGCCGCCGGCGACCTCGACGGCGACGGCCGCGCGGAAATCATCACCGGAACTGCTCTTGGCGGAGCGCAAGTCAAAGCGTTCGATGGCGTGAGCGGGCTGCTCGTCAACAGTTTCATCGCCTATCCCGGCTTCACCGGCGGCATTTTCGTCGCGGGTGATACGCCGGTGCCGGAACCCGGCGCTGCTTTGGCCCTCGCGTTGTCAACAGTGTGCTTGGTTGCGCGGCGCCGCCGATTCAGCGCGCGATCATCCAGCCGCTGAAACCTCCAGTCGTTCACTGCATGCTGTGGTAGATAGCAATCGACAAGATTGCGGTTATCTTCTGCCGCACAATCTGGAGGAAAACGAATGGCTGGATTTTCGCTGCGGGGCACTTCTGTTGTTTTGTTGCTTACCACTTTCACGTTTGCCGAACCTGCGACAACGACTGCGCCGTCAACCGCGCCGGCAGCGAATGTCATTAAGGTGAAGCGCGGCGATCTCGAGCAGAAGATCGTCACGACTGGCACGTTCGAGCCGGTCGATCCGGTGGAAATTCGCATTCGGCCGAAGTCGTATTTTGGGGAGTTGTTGATCGTGAAAGCGATCGCGCCCGGTGCGGCGGTTGGGAAGGGCGAGAATGTTCTCGAGCTCGATCAAACCTGGATCAATCGCCAGCTCGCGTCGGCGGAGAATGATCGAACATCGGCAAAGGCGACTTACGACAAAGCTCAGGCCGACATGAAGCTGGGCGACGAAGCGGACGCGCTGGCGCTGAAGCTTCAGCAGGAAGAACTGAAGAACGCGCAGAATGGCCTGTCCTGGTGGGAGAAGGTTGACGGCAAGCACATCCTGCAGAACGCCGAGCTCGCGATGCAAGCCGCGCGCGATTCGGTCGAAGATCAGCAGGATGAGCTCGATCAACTGAAGAAGATGTACAAATCCGAAGAGTTGACCAACGCGACGGCGGACATCGTCGTGAAGCGGGCGCTGCGCTCGCTGAAGCGATCGCAAATCGGCGCGGAGATGGCCGAGGCGCGCGTGGAGAAAATCAAGCAGAACGACTGGGACGTTTATCACTCGAAATTCGTCAACAATGTGGATCAGCAGAAGCAGGCGCTGGATCGACTGATCGTGCAGCAGCAGCAGGCGAAGATCATGCGGCAGGCTGGGCTGACGGGCGCGAAGCTCGGCCTTGATGGTGCCGAGGAAAAGCTCAGCAATCTAAAGGGCGATCTAGAATTCTTCTCGATCAAGTCACCCGAAAGCCTGACGTATTTCTATGGCCAACTGCTGAACGGTTCGTGGCAGAACAACAACCCGCGCGCGCTGCGCACCGGCGAGCGAATCGCGCTGCAACCGCCGCAGGCGCCGCCGGCGGTGCAGATGACCGGTTTCGTGCCGGGCAAGCTGAAGCTCGTCGCGGATATTCCGGAATCGAAGGCGCTGCAAGTCGAACCTGGATTGAAGGCCAGAGTCATCCCGACCGCACAGTCTTACACGCTGCTGGAAGGCACGACCGGCCCGCGTTCGCCGGTGCCGAGCCAGGGTGGGAGTTCGTATTCGATGCCGATCGAATTGCCGACGTTCCCGGCGAAGATCGAGCCGGGCATGAAGGCCAGCATCACGATCGAAGCGCCCAAGGCCGCGAATGTGCTGGTCGTGCCGACGAGCGCGGTGAAAGATCTGAAGGTATGGAAACACGCGAGCGATGGGACGGATAAATCGGTGGAAGTCATCACTGGCCGAACAGATGGCGAGATGGTTGAGATCGTTTCCGGCTTGAGCGATGGGGACGAAATTCTCAAGGATGGGAAGAAATGATGCGGTTCACGACGCTTGTCCTCGCTGGAGCGATCACCGTCTGCGGCTGCGCTAACCAGTCTTCCTCCCCTCCCTCTGTGGGAGGGGCCGGGGGAGGGGTCAGTCCGGCCGGTCAAGTCACAGCGGCTGAGCAATCGGGCCGCCCCCTCCCCCAACCCCTCCC
>JACMJD010000438.1 GCA_014380825.1 Phycisphaerae bacterium
CTCGCTTAACGCCGAGCGCCACCATTCCAAACGAATGTCGCCCAGCGGCGCCTCGCGCACCGTCTCCGACAACCGCGCGATCTCATAATTCACCGCATAAAGCGCGATCAGCCGCTCGCGCACCGGCGCCGGCGCAAAGCGGCTCGCCAACCATCGATCCTCGTCGACGCGGCGGACGAGTGTGCCGAGATCATTTGAATGGGCAGTGGGCAATTGGCAGTCGGCAATCGGGGTTGCTGAAGCCCTACTGCCTACTTCCTACTGCCGATCGCCTCAATTCAGAACAACGTGCTCGCGCCCGTCATCGCGACCAGCATCGGTACCGAGAGGAACGTGTTGGTGCGCGAGAACAGCATCGCGGTCTTGCCCGCAGCGGCCTTCGCCGTCGCTTCGAGGTCTGGATACTTGTTGTTGATGTTCAGCGCCTTTTGCTGGTTCGGCCAGATGATGAACCAGACGTTGAACCACATGATGATCGCCAGCCACATGCCGATGCCGATCAGAATGTGCTTCGGCACTGCAAAGCCTGGATCGTCGAGCACGCCCAACGACAGCGCCTGCAGCAGATAGTTCTGATTAAGCGCCAGAAGCAGGCCCGTGATCAACGTCGCCATCGCGCCCCAGCGAAACCAATAGAGCGCCGCCGGCGCGATCACTTTCGTCACCGCCGGTTTTTGCTCATCCGGAATCTTCGGCATGTTCGGGATTTGCGTGAAATTGAAATAGTAGAGGTGCCCGATCCACATGATCGCAACGAGCACGTGCGTCCAACGCAGCACGGCTTCCCAGAACGCGCCGTCTGTGAACGTGAAACCGCCCACGCCCATCGCGAAGAAGATCAAGAATAGCGTGCCAACCGCGACAGCGGTGCACGCCACATAACGTAGATTGCTCAAAAACCACGCCATAAGCGCTCCCCCTTATTCCGAGGCAGCGGCGCCTCTGGCCATCATGCCCTTCGCCGGCTTGGTAGGCCGCCCCGGCCGGTCACCGAACATCGGTAGAGCCGGCGCGGCGATGTAGATGGATGAATACGTCGCCACCACGGTTCCGAACAACATACAAATTGCAAACGCCCGCATCGTGATCCCGCCCCAGATATAGAGCGCGGCCGACGCAATAAGCACGGTGCCGATCGTCATCAACGTCCGCGAAAGCGTTTCGTTGATCGAAAGATCGATCACGTCCGACGGCGGCATCGTCTTGTACTTGCGGAAATTCTCACGCATCCGGTCGAACACAACGACCGTATCGTTCATCGAATAACCGATCACAGTCAGCAGTGCGGCGATAACCGGCAACGTGAATTCGATCCGGAACAGCGAGAAGACGCCAAGCGTCAAAATCGCGTCGTGGAAGAGCGACAACACCGCCCCGACCCCGAACTGAAAATCGAAGCGCATCCAGATGTAGCCCATGACCAAGATCATGGCCAAACCGAGCGAAATGAGACTGTTGATGAAGAGCTCGCCCGACACTTTCGGCCCGACCGCTTCAGAGCTTCCGAACGTCACATCCGGCACGGTCCGCTGAATCGCGGCGCGCGCCGCCCGCAAGTTGGCGTCGCCCTCAGTTTGTTGCGGCGGCAAGCGCACCATCGCGTTGTGCGGGTCTGAATAGCCCTGCACCTGCACGTCGCCGATTTCGAGCTCATGCAACGCACCGCGTAGAGCTTCGATATCGATGGGCGAGGTCGCGTGAATTTCCATCACCGTCCCGCCGGTGAAGTCGATCCCGAGATTGAAGCCCTTCGA
>JACMJD010000439.1 GCA_014380825.1 Phycisphaerae bacterium
CGAGCGACGGCCGTATCGAGTTTCGATTCTATCGTCCCGGGGCCGCTGATGTGCAAATCGTGGGCACCTTCAACAACTGGAACCCCAAGACGCTTTCGATGCGTCCGGTGGGGCAAGGTTGGTGGACCGCGACGTCGACGATCGATACAGGCGAACACTTTTTTCGCTACATCGCCGACGGGCACTGGTACACGGATTTCGCCGCGAATGGTGTTGAGAAAAACAAATATGGTTGGAACAGCATCCTGATCGTTCCTGAACGTCGGCTGCGTATCCTTCCGGAAACAGTGGAGCAGACACAGGGCAACAACGATACACAAGCGGAAGCAGTTGCCGCGTAAGTCGAGAGCTACCGACAAACGCCTCCGCCCATAAGCCTCGTTTCCTCCTCCGCTAGCCCGCACGGCACGAACCCTCCGCCGTGCGGGCTTTTTATTTTTCTCGTAGACTGCGCGGTGGAATGGACCAGCGGCAGTCGAACAAACCCCCGTCGAACAAGCGCGGAATGTATCTTGTACTCGGGCTGCTCGCGATCGCGGTGATCGCGGCGGGCGTCGGCATCTGGAAGCGGGGACTGCGACCGGTCTCGCCCGACGCTCAACGCGCGGCGGCGGCAACCCGCGACACGTAATCGAGCAGTTGCCGCTCATGGTCCGATTCGAATCTGATCCGAACCTGTACACGCAAAATCGGGGTCGAAGTATCGGACAGATCGATCTTCGCGATCTTCACCCAATCCTTTTCGGTGGTAACGATCGCGTCAGCCTCAGGCAGGTTGGCGAGGTCGCTTGCTGTGTAGCAATGATGATCGCCGAAACGTTTCGACGCGACGATGGTCGCACCGGCGGAGGCAAGCTGCTGCTCGAAAGCGTCGGGATTGCCGATGCCGGACAGCGCGATGATCCGCTTGCCTTGAAGTGATTCAGTTCCAATCTGTTGGTGTGAACTGCGGAAGATCGGTTTGCCCGGTGCCAGCGTGCGGAGTTGGTCTTCCAGGTGTGCGATGCTGGATGACGCTTGATCGGTGCGGGTGATGAGGATCGCGTTCGCACGCGCTAAGCCGGCAAGCGGCTCACGCAGGAGTCCACGAGGCAACACGCGCCCGTATCCGAAGGGGTTGGTCGCGTCGATCAGGACGAGATCGAAATCGCGATGAAGACGGCGATGCTGAAATCCGTCGTCGAGGATGAACGCCTGAACGTCCGGATGATCGCGCAGCACGTCGCGAGCGCCGGCGACGCGATCGGGATTCGCGTGGACAATGACGTTGTCGAGTTGTCCCAGAAGCAGGGCTTGTTCGTCGCTTGGCTTGCCGGGCTGCGACTTATATCCGCGCATCAGGATGGCGGGCTGGATCGATCGTGATCGCAGGCTGTCCGCCAGCCATCGCACGACTGGCGTTTTTCCGGTGCCGCCGGTGGTGATGTTGCCGACGCTGATGACCGGGCGGTCGACGCGCTGGACCGATGTGCCGCGATCGAACCGCCGATTGCGCGTCGTGACAACTGCCCGATAGATCGGCTCGATCGCGCTGGTGAGTGCGCGGAGCGACATTGCGGCCACGCCGCGCTCGGTGCCGTTCATCACGCGCCGGTAGAAGTCTTCCATCGAGTTGCGCCTTCGCGCTTCAGAAGAGACTGCTTCGCCTCATCATGAACGATCGGCTGGCGCGGCACGCGCGACAGATCAAATCTGCCGACGAGCGACTTGGCCAAACCGTCGACCGAATCGCCGACGTCGGGGACGCCAAGCCATTTCGCGAGCATCGCGATTACGCGTTCGGGCTTTACACCGCGCTCGCGATAGTGGCTCAGTCGCGTGTCGCCGTGTCGCTTCGCGAGGCGTCGTCCGTCGGCGCCGACGACCAGCGGGAGGTGAGTGTACGTTGGAATTTGTTTGGCGCGATCCAGAGTGCGGTAAATCAACATCTGTCGCGGCGTGCTGTCGAGCAGATCGTCGCCGCGGATGACGTCGGTGACGCCCATGTCCGCGTCGTCGACGACGACGGCCAGTTGATACGCCGGCGTTCCGTCGGCTTTGGCGATCACGAAATCTCCAAGCTGTTTTCGGACGTCGAAGGATTGCTTGCCGCGGAACACGTCGGTGAATTCGACGGATGTATCCGGCATACGAAATCGAATCGCCGGCGGTTTGCCGCTCATCGCGCGGGCCTTGTCGATCGTCGCGAAGCGATCGCGGCACGTGCCGGGATAGATCGTCTGATGCTCATCCGCGTGCGGCGCGCTGGCGGCCAGCACGGCTTCGCGGCGGCTGCACACGCATGGATACGCCCAGCGCTTCTCAACGAGCTGATCGATCGCGGCGCGATACTGCTCAGTGCGTGGCGATTGGAAGAACGGACCTTCGTCCCAATTCAGGCCGAGCCAGACGAGATCGTCGATCGCCTGATGCGCCGTACCTTGCTTCACGCGCGGGCCGTCGAGGTCTTCGATGCGAAGCAGGACTTTCCATCCTTGCTGGCGCGCGAGCAACCACGTCGCCAGGAATGTGCGTGCGTTTCCAAGATGCAAAGCGCCGGTGGGCGATGGGGCAAGGCGCGTGCGGCGACCGCTGTTGGGTTGTTGTGACGACGGATCAGTTATTGGAGGCCCTTGGGTCATATTGGAGGCTGGACATGATTTTCGTCAGCAACTCCTTGTCCTGATCATATTGCTCGCGCGTGAGGTCGATGAAATGAATTTCGCAAACGGCGACATCGCGGCCATCCGGGACGAAGACAATAGTCTTCCAATCCATGCGTGTGGTCGTGTCGGCAATTTTGTTTCCTAAGTTGTCGATCGCGGGCATCGGAAGCGTCTTGCCGACGCTGCGCGTCTCAAGCACCTTCAACCCGCCGGAGTCGCGAACATCCGCCAGCGTATACGGGCCCGGTTTGGCAGCGGCCTCGCGTTTGGCGCCTTCGATCAGCCGCTCATCATGTTGCGCGATTGGCGCCAGATGCCGACCGATCCCCAACTGTGCGATGCCGGTGGGGGTCGGGCCTTCCAAAACGATCACGCCTGCTTGCGATTTCAGCTCCCAGCCGCGTGGCACGCTGATCCAGAACGGGATGGCTTTCAGCGCCACCCGCGTCGACTCGCCTTGAAGCAGCTCCTGCGTCGTCGGACGCGCCGGCTGCGTCGCCGCGGCCTGGGGCGCGATGACCGGCACCAGGTTGCGTCGATCGTCACAACCGACGAGCGAAATGCCGAGACCGATGATCACCATCGCGCCGGCGCCGAGAAATAGGCGGACTCGCATGACCGATGCCTCCAGGGGAGATTCATTTCCATTCGCGTCGTCGGACATTCTGCGAGTTGATTGGCGAATATCAAGTTGGCCCGGTCGCGCGAATCGATCAGGAATTTCCGTGCAGGTATCCGGGCGAGAATTCATCTGCTATAGTTCCTCGCCAAGCTACTGGGGAAAATAACAATCTTGAACTGGAAGGATTTTATGGCACGCCCAAGCTCAACTGGAGCGATGACTATAGCTCAACTCGAAAACGTGTTGAATAATCGCCGCGCGCAACTCAATCAGCTTGTGAAAGATCGCGCCAAGGCGCAGCAGAAGCTCGACACGATCGAACGTCAGATCTCGCGCTTGGCCGGTCGCGGCATGACGAACGGCGGGCGCGTGCGCAATGAGGCGAGCCTCGTGCAAACAATGGAAGTCCTCCTGAAGAGCGCGGGCAAACCGATGCCCGTGGGCGACATCACAGAGGCGGTGCTGAAGGGCGGCTACAAAACCAATAGCGCCAACTTCCGCGGGATCGTGAATCAGACGCTGATCAAAGAGAAGCAATTCTCGTCCGCCGGTCGCGGGCTGTATCAATTGAAGAAGTAAATGCGATCAACCACCCAGGCACCAGAACACCAAGAATTCAGATTCAGTTTTGTCTTCTTTGCGTTCTTTGTGTCTTGGTGGTTCACCCGTCTTATTCCATCGCGTCAGCGGAGAATTGTCCGCCTTCGACGCTAACCGGATGCCTGGCGTGACGGTCGTCTTTTTGCACCAGGCCATCGTGTAGCAGGATCACTCGCTGGCAGCGGTGCGCGACGGTGGGGTCGTGCGTGACGAGGATGATCGTCTTGCCGAGCGAAACCAGATTGTCGAACAGCTCGAGAATCTGCTGGCCGGTCTTGCTGTCGAGGGCGCCGGTGGGTTCGTCGGCCAACAAGATCAGCGGGTCGTTGATCATCGCCCGGGCGATGCAGACGCGTTGCTGCTGCCCGCCGGAGAGCTGCATCGGCCGATGATCCGCGCGCTCCGCCAAGCCAACCCGCTCGGCCAATTCCAGTGCACGCTTGCGACGTTCCAGCGGCGTGATGCCAAGATAGAACATCGGCACTTCCAGATTTTCCAGCACGGTGAGCTGCTGGATCAGATTGAAATTTTGAAAGATGAATCCAATCCGCCGGCTGCGGATCTCGGAAAGATCATCGTCATTCAACTGACTGATGTCCTGATCGCCCAGCACATATTGGCCGCTGGTGGGTTGATCCAGGCAGCCGATGATGTTCATCAGCGTGCTCTTGCCCGAACCGCTGGCGCCCATGATCGCGGTGAACTCGCCCTGCACGAAATCCAAATCGACATGACGAAGCGCCGGCACCTCAATGTTGGTGCCGGGCTTCCGATAAATCTTGCTGAGATTGCGAAGCGCTGCAACGACGGCCATGGCGCGTTGGATCGTAGCCGATTTACTGGCTGAAATCTCATGCGGGTCGTGACGTCGTCTGGTCAACGCGAGTCGCGGCGTCTAGATTGTCGGCGACACTGCGCCCGGGGTGAGGAATAAGAAAGCACGTCCGCATGGGCTTACCGATTCTGCTGATCCTGTTCGCCACCAGCGCCGCCGCTGTGGTTGCGTATGGGGTGCATCCGGATCTCGCGCAGTATTCGAGCGGCCTGATGACCATCATGATCGCGCGCCGACTGATGTGGCCACTCATCTCCGTCTCGCTGATTTTGTGCATCGCGCTGATTGGTTTAGTGATCACCGGCAAACGTCGCGCGTGGTGGTTGATCGGCCTGGCGCCGGTGCTCGCGCTGTTCGTCCACCGCTTCCAGACCGACCGCGTTCAATCGTTCGCCGTGATCGATAATCCTTCGTTTGCCGATGCGGCCGATGCGACGTTTATTGCGGACTCCGATTGGGTCGTCGGCCTGACGGTGGGCGACACCTCATTTGCCTACCCGTATGCCGCCCTGTTTCGCTCGCCGGTGGTATTCCAGTCGGAACATGAGCGGCGGATCGTGCTGATATGGTCGCCGTACGCGAATCGGGTACTGGCC
>JACMJD010000440.1 GCA_014380825.1 Phycisphaerae bacterium
CAAGAATGCGATCGCCATATCGGACAAGCGGGTTGTACGCAGGATCTTTCACATCGGCGGCGGGCAGGTGATAGCCGCAGTTCGGGCAGAAGATATTTTCGTGTCGGCCGCCCGTTTTGGGGATGTCCAGATCGTCGTTGGAGCCGCTGGAATTGACGTTGAAATTGGTGTCGAACTCATAGCCGCAATCAGGGCACCTGAAGCGCATGTGCGCGCCGAGCAGCGTCGGGGCCATCGATCCGGTCGGGATGACGAATGCTTCAACGACAAATCCGCGAAAGATGAACGCCAGGATGAACGCGATCAGAATCGATTCGATCGTCTCCTTGATGCTGCCTTCGTTGGTCTCTTCAGTTTTCAATTTCTGCTTAGAGGGTGCGGTCGCGGAAGACACGGCGGGGGGCGGGGCAGTCGAATTTGCGGTCTGATCATCCATCGTCGGCAATCCTATGCGAGACATCTGCGTCATCAAAGTCGACGCCGGTTTCGATAGGATTTCGTGTGACCTGTTATCGGCTGGCCAAGGCGGTGGAATCGAACGATGAGTTGTGCCGGGCGGTCTTGCCGTCGCGCATTCTCTTCTCAAGGTCGTCGCTGATCTTCTTCATGTCGGCCAGCGTGAGATCGCCCTTGGCTGATTTGCCGACAACGCAATACATCGTCGTGCCGCGCACGAATCCTGCGATCGGGTGCTGATCGACAGTCACCTGGTATTGCGCGCCATCTTGTGGTGAATACACCGCCTTGCCTGGAATTGAAAAGATCGAAAGCGACTGCTCGCCGCGCTTAAACAACAGATGAGCGGTGCGAACATCACCGATGGGACAAATGCGTTCCCCAGCAAATTGCCAACCGTCGTCGAGCATCGTGACGAGCGGCTGGAATCCGAGTTCCTCCTGCAACTTCTTACTGATCAAGCGAAGATCGGTTTTGGGTGGACCAGGTGTTTGGTGATCATTGCTATCGCTGCACACATCGTGCTGATGCGCCATCGCCTCGGCAAAGGGTTTGGGGAGCACTGCGACCGGTCGCGGTGCCGGCGCGTTTGATCGCAGCGCGATGAACGTTCCGATGCCGATAACGATCAGAATGCTTGCCGCCATCGCTAAGCCGACAAGCGGCCGACGGAAAAGACTGCGCGAAGGGCGATCAATCGTCGCGCGAGGTGGCGCCTCATTCGTGTCGACTTCATCCAGCGCCGCAACGATGCGCGATCGCAGTGACGCGGGTGCTGTTTCACCAACCAGTTGCTTCCGCAGCGCGCTGCGAAACGACGGGTCGTCGAAAGTCGAATTGGCCTGCTCGCTGCTCATACTGATGTGCAAAACCGCTTATCTGTACAGTACAACACTTCTCATCGACCGGCCTATTCCCGCAGAATGCGTTCCTTTTTCGCAAAATCCGCCAGGCTCGTCGCCAAGCGCGATCGGGCTCGATGCAGGCGGCTCATCACCGTTCCGATCGGGATATCGCACGCATCAGCGATCTCTTTGTAAGACAGCTCATCGACCGCCCAGAGCAACAAAACCGCCTGATAATCGTTGGGAAGCTGAGCGACCTCGGCCGCCAGGCGCTCGTCCATGGCTTCGAAGTTAATCCCGGCAAGATCGAACGACCCGGAAGCCGAAAGGGCGGTCGAGCGCGACTCGTCGGCCGAGTCACCCTCCATCGCCTGTAGTTCCTCGTCATCAATCGCCGTGGGTTGCTTCTTCTCGCGCTGTGCTTTGCTGAAGTGAACATTCCGCATGATCCGGATCAACCACGGGCGAACGCCGTACGCCTTCAGCTCGAAGCTGTCACTCGCGACAAAGGCGCGAAGGTACGCATCCTGAACGAGATCCTCCGCCCGATTCGCATCGTGCGTCATGCGCCTGGCCAGGCGATAGAGCATGTCCAGATGCTCCAGTGCCAGTTTGTCGAATTCCGAACGAGACAACTTCATTGCGGTCCTTGATGCAAGTACAGATTAGCGCACGATCTACGTTAGATGCAAGCGCGCGAGGATAGCCCACCCCGATTTCTTCGCTCACTATGTATTAGTAGCGTCACGCAAAAACCCAGCGCTGGACGTCGCAGCCCAATTCTCTAAGGTCAATGCGATGTTCGAGTTACCGACAGACATGACAGGCCTGATTTTCGATTGCGACGGCACGATCGCCGATACTATGCCGCTCCATTATCGAGCTTGGTCGACCGCTTTACGCGAGCACGGGCACGACTTTCCCGAGGCGTTGTTCTACGAGATGGCGGGTATTCCATCCGTGCGAATTGTCGAACTCCTCAACGAACGCCACGGCTACCACATGCCGCCAGTCGAGACGGCCGACCGAAAAGAGCGGATGTATCTCGAGACGATCCAACAGGTGCGCGCGATCGAGCCGGTCGTCCAAATCGTTCACCAATTCGCCGGCAAGCTACCAATGGCGGTTGCCACGGGCGGGACGCGCGCGATCGCGTCGAAGACGCTTGAAGCGCTCGATGTCCTCCAACATTTCGCCGCGCTGGTGACGGCGGACGATGTCGCGCACGGCAAACCGGCGCCGGATATTTTTCTCGAAGCGGCGCGGCGCATTAACGTCGATCCGAAATTCTGCTGCGCGTTCGAAGATGCCGAGCTCGGGCTGCAATCAGCCCGCGCGGCGGGTATGCTGGTCATCGACGTGCGACCGATGCACAAGGCTTCACTGAGGGCTTCACTGAAGGAACCGCGATGAGCGACGGCGTCATTCTCGTAACCGGCGCGGCCGGCTTCATCGGCAGCAGATTGGCGAAATCACTGCTCGCCAACGGCGACGCACGCATCGTCGGGCTCGACAATCTCAATGACTACTATTCGCCGGAGCTGAAGAAGCAGCACTTGGTGGATCTGCTGCCGAGTTCGAGATTCGAATTCGTGCAAGGCGATCTGCGCGACGCCGACTTCATCCGGCAACTCGTCACGCAACATCAGCCCACCGCGATCGCGCACCTCGCTGCAATGGCGGCCGTGCGGTACAGCGTGCAGCATCCGTTGATTTATGGGCACGTGAACGTGCAAGGCACGATGAACCTGCTCGACGCCGCCCGACAGATTGCGCCTGGTGGAAAGAAACCGCGCTGCGTGCTCGCATCGACCGGCAGCGTGTACGGCCGCGACACGCCCGTGCCGTTCGTCGAGACCGCCGCCGCCGATCATCCGCTGGCGCCGTATCCGGCCAGCAAGCGCGCTATGGAACTCTTTGCCCACGCTTACCACCACCTGTTCGGCCTGCCCACGACGATCCTCCGCTTCTTCAACGTTTACGGCCCGCACGGTCGGCCGGACATGATGCCCTGGCAATGGACGAAACAAATCCTCGCCGGCGAACCGCTGACCCTGTACGGCGCGGGCAAACTGAAACGCGACTGGACGTATATCGACGACATCGTCGCCGGGTTCAGCGCGGCGCTGGAGCGCGATCTGGGCTACGAGGTGATGAACCTCGGCTGCTCGAACCCGGTCGAGAACCTCGAGTTCGTTCGGGTGCTCGAGAATCTCCTGAAGCGCGAAGCGAAGATCGTCGACACACCAACGCCGTCATCCGAACCGTTGATCACGTACGCCGATGTGAGCAAAGCTCGGAAGCTGCTCGGATACGATCCGAAGGTTAACGTCGCCGAGGGCTTGGCGCACTTCGTCGAATGGATGCGGTCCGCAAAGCATATCTCCGTGTAGTCCCGCCGCTTGCGGCGGGCGAATCCGTCGCAAGCGGCGGGGCTACACAGGGGATACACAAAGCATTTGAGCGGTCATCCTGCGGTGGCTATGCTAAGATTCACCATGAACGCTGCCATCCGCGCGCTGCTCGCCGAAGTGATCGACTACGCCGGTCTATTCCCACCGGCCTCGCTGGCGTTGGATCCGGCGATCCGGAATTACGCGCAATTTCTTCGAAGCGAAGATCGCTGGATGCTCGGCCGATTTGTGTGTCCGGCCAGCAGGTTGAGCGAGCTGTCGCCGTTTGTCGACGATCTATTCGCCACGGGCGAACCGCTGGAAATTTCCGCCCTCGGTCGAGGCGGGAAGACGCGCGAAGAGTTCGACATCGGCATGCGCGCCGACGCCGAGGCGATCCGCACCTTCAACTCCCGCCATACCGATCGCGCGATCGTCGATGCCTTCGAAACACGCGCGCCCGCGAACGCGAAAATACCGCTGGAGATGTCGACGTTCGTCGAAGCGAACATCGCCGGCAACTGGCGCGGCGCGATCGCGGATGTGATTGAATCCGCCGAGCTGCGCCAGTTCGGCTTCAAACTTCGCACCGGCGGCGTCGAAGCCAGCGCATTTCCGCCCGCCGATCAGATCGCGTACTCGATCGTCGCGTGTCGCGACGCCCGCGTGCCGATCAAATTCACGGCCGGACTGCACCATCCGATTCGGCATCTCAATCAATCGGTGCAAGCCAGAATGCACGGATTCATCAATGTGTTTGTCGCAGGCGTGCTCGCGCACGTGCACCGATTGGACGAAGCGAAGCTGATCCCGATCTTGAACGATGAAGATTCGAAGGGCTTCCAGTTCGAGAAAGATGGATTGCGTTACAAGGACCTGGGCGCGACGATCGATCAAATCGAACACGCGCGACGACAGGTGATGTCGTTCGGAAGTTGCAGCTTCGACGAGCCGCGCGAAGATTTGCGAGCGCTGGGATGGCTGTGATCCGCCGCTTGCGTCGCAAGACTTGCACTACGGAGAGCCGGGAATGAAATCGTTCATCGACGTTCCATCCGAATCGCACTTCCCAATTCAAAATCTTCCGTACGGAGTCTTCCAACGCGCCGGCGCCGACGCGCCGTCGATCGGCGTGGCGATCGGTGATCAGATTCTCGATCTGTACGTCCTTCAGGAACACAAGCTGCTCAGCGGCAACTATTTCTCAACGAACACACTCAATCGTTTCATGGCCGCCGGTCGAAGCGCGTGGACAGAGGTTCGGCAGCGACTGATGAAACTGCTGAGTGCGGACGAACCGGCACTGCGCGACAACAAAGAGCTTCGCTCGCGCGCGTTCGTCGCGCAGCGAGATGTGAAGATGTTACTGCCCGCGCAGATTGGCGATTACACGGATTTCTATTCCTCGCGCGAACACGCCACCAACGTCGGCATCATGTTTCGCGGCAAGGAAAACGCGCTGATGCCGAACTGGCTGCATCTTCCGGTCGGTTATCACGGCCGAGCAAGTTCGATCGTGATCAGCGGGACCGATCTGCCTCGCCCGATGGGCCAGACCAAGGCGGATGACGCTGCTGCGCCGACGTTCGGACCGAGCAAGGTCGTCGACTTCGAATTGGAGATGGGTTTCTTCGTCGGGCCCGGCAACACGCTGGGCGAATCGGTTCCGACGTCGCGTGCGATGGATCACATCTTCGGCATGGTGCTGGTGAACGACTGGAGCGCGCGCGACATCCAGAAATGGGAATACGTTCCGCTGGGCCCGTTCCTGGCGAAGAATTTCGGCACGTCGATCTCGCCGTGGATCGTCACGATGGACGCGCTCGAACCATTCCGCAGAAATGGCCCCGAGCAGGATCCGCAGCCGCTGCCGTATCTGCGTGCGCCCCAACCGTCGGCGTACGACATCAATCTCGAAGTGACGCTGCAGGCGAAAGATTCAGAACGTCCGACGCGAATCAGCGCCTCAAACTTCCGAAACTTATATTGGAGCATGTCGCAGCAACTCGCCCATCACACCAGCAACGGCTGCAACCTCCAACCCGGCGACCTCCTCGCCAGCGGAACCATCAGCGGCCCCACGCCCGACAGCTACGGCAGCATGCTCGAACTGGCGTGGAAGGGCACCAAACCCATCGACATCGGCGACGGGCAGACGCGAACGAGCATCGCCGACTTCGATCGCATCACGATGAGCGGGTGGTGCCAAGGCGAAGGTTATCGCGTGGGATTTGGCGAAGTGACGGGACGGATTTTGGCTGCTCGAACGTAACACGGGTTTCCAACGCGTGCACAATTTCGCGACGCAAAATACGCGAGTTGGAAGCCCATGGCACGATCGATCGCATGGCACCGAGTCGGCTGTTTTCGCTTATGATTGATCCACGATCGTGGTAGCATCGAACGACAAGCCGGCGTGGCCAGAGTGGTGGAGTTGGGAGCTCGATTGCTCCAACCCGCACCTGGCCAAGCGCATGCTCGACCGCTCGTTCAGCGAAACCGATCTGCGCGAGATGCTAGAACGAGCGACCGGTTTCCGCGCCGACGTTGTGCCAGGACGATGGGTCATCGAATCCACCCGCTTCGGAGCGCCGTGGGAAGTGATCGTCGAGCCGGACTACGCGTTGACGTTGCTTGTCGTCGTAACCGCATACGTAGTTGCGTGAGCCAATGAGCAAACCATATCTCGAAATCACATATCGCCAAGGCAAACCCTTCGCTGCCTATCTCTACCTCGATCGTCGCCCCAAAGACCGCGTCGCCCGCAGCGAACGACACGGGTCGTGGCTGATCGATTTCAGCGCAGATGGTCGCGCGATGGGCATTGAGTTCACGCAAGTCGGCGCGGTCGATCTTGCCGCAGTGAATCAAGCATTGGCAGCGCACCAACAACCTGGAGTGCACGAATCCGACTTGATGCCTTTGCGAGCTGCTTGACATGGTGACATGATCGGTTCCGCGAGAGAGCCCCAAGCCTCCGACGATGACAAATGCTGACGACATCGTATTGATCGTGCCAGCGGGTCGGGGTGCGGCCAAGCAGGCGCAACTCTTTGATCGTTATCATTGCCAAAATCGAGGATCTTTTCAGCCGTTTCAGTACATCGCCTTTTATGAACGCGGGAACATCGAGATCTATGCCCGTGTCGCCGATCCTCCCGAGCATGACGTTGTCATGTCCGCGCGGTCGGACCTGCGCGCGTTGACAAAGCACACTCAAGATCACAATGGCAATCCAAATCAGGCGCACTCGCTCTATCGACTTCTCGACGTACGACGCCTCGATCCGGCCATAAGCAATGACTCTCGGACAGGGGACGGCCGTGAGGTCGCCTTTGTTCAGAATCAGCGATACACGACCTTGGGCAGAGTGCTCTCGGCGCGCACCACGAGCGAGCTTGTATGAAGCGAGGAATGGGCGGGTTCGCATCGCTGCCTGCGTCGCCCATTTCGATGCAGCGCCCTGCGCTGCGCGCGGGGAACGTCAAACGCGCAACGCGCCGAAATCAAAAATCCGAAAATCTTGTGCGGGATTTCAATGGCAATTGAGGGATGTCCGCCTTGCGCTGCGCGCGGCGCGATCGGCCGGCGCAGCGCGGTCAGTATATAGGGGTGCCGCGCGCGGTCGTGGCGGTGGAGGGCTTTGGCAAGTTGAATGAGGATTGCTGCGGAACGAATCCGGGCCGGCGCGGGTACGCTCTGGCCCAGCGTGAGCGCGCCCATCAAACGTGGGCAAGGTCAGGCAAGGTCAACACGGTTGGATTTCCCAAAAAATCCCAAAAAGTCCCATCGGCCGAAATCGTCTCGGCGACAAACGATGGCCCGGCCGGGCGTTGTGGAATTGGATCTCACATGATGCGGGAGTGGTGGGAAATCGGGTCGGCGAACGGCGCAGGCGAACCCAAAGAGCCAAACGTCGTCAGGGGTTCGTATGCGTCGCAGCGGCCAATACTTCCGCGTTTTTCCGGCGACCGCGCAAGCGTGAAATCGCGATCAAATCTGACGGAACGAACCCAAACGGAGCACGCACGGTCAGAGGGAATTCGGATTGACGATCCGGCAGGTGCCGCCGTTCTCGTCGGCGATTTGCTTGAGGAAGCGGTAGCCGGATGGGTCTTGCTGGGCGCCGGACACGAGAATCACGTTGATCTTCGTGAAGCCGTCGTGGTTCATCGTGCGGATGGTCGAGATGATTGCGTCGCTGTCGTCGAAGTCGCCGTCGGTCACGAGGTACATCAGATCGGGATTGCGTTGAAGAGCCGAGCGGATCGCGGGCAGACCTTTGCTGTTGCCGCCGCAGGAGTATCGCTTCGCGAAACCGCAGGCGGCGAGCTTGTTGTTCGCGTCGGCGGGGATCATGTCGCGGGCGTCAAACACGACGGGTTTGCTGCGGCCGGAGAAGAAGATGACATTGAACACCTGCGTCGAATGCATCGCCAGCAGGGCGCGTTGCAGTTGGTTCACGATGACGTCGTTGGTGCCCATCATCGAGCCGGACGCATCGCAGACGTAAACAACCGCCTGCCCGGTTCCTTGCACGCCGAAGAATTTCGCTTCGTTGGCGCCGGCGGCGACCTTCGCCGGCGCGTCGGGTGACGTGACGGCGGTTGAGCCATCAGGCGGTTGCGCTTTGACCGGCAACAACGCGACCGATTGAGGGCCGACGCCAATCATCAGGGCCGTCTCGTCTGAATCGGATGGCGGCAACATCGCGCTTGATGTGAGGTCTGCGGGGTTTTCTGGTTCGGCGGACACGTTCGGATCGTGCGGCATCGGGAACACCCGATCAACCTTGGTCGCATCTGCGAACATCTCCGCAGCAACGGGCGCGATCTGGGGCGTAACGTTCTCAATTGTCGAACGACTTTCGGCGGCGGTAATCGTGCCGGCGATCGGAATGCCGCCGCGCACGCGTGGGCGCTCGGCGCGGAATGTCATCAGGCCGAAGGTGATGATCGCCAGATGCAGCGCGATCGAACCGGCCAGCGGGAAGAAACGCTTCACCTCTTCCCGGTGCCAGAACGCAGGCGGCGGCGGACGCTCGCCGATGATCATCGGGCAGATCGGACTCAGCGGCCTTCGGATTTTCGTTCGCGCCGGCTGATGAAGCCACGCTTCGTAAGGCGAAGATCGGTCAGGCGGTTTGGACGCGTGATGGTGGGCCGCATCATGCGGGCGCGCGGATGAAGGTTGGCCGTGGATCTCCAACGGCTCGGCCACCGTGGGCAAGCAAATCGTCCCATCCATCGCGTAACTTCAGCCGCCGACCTTCGGGCTGCTCCCCCAATCGGCCACTGACTCCCTGGCGAATGCAAAAACAAAAGCCCGTTCACTGACGTGTCGGTGGAGAGTTTACCAATGCGAGGGCGACGGTGGACAGGTTAATCACCGGGTTGGAATGAGTTTTTTCGGCGTGTCGGACTTGCCTAAATTGCCCAGTTGGTTTGACACGATTGGCTGAGGCTAAGCGGTGCCTTTCCGAGTGAGCAGCTTGGCCAGCTCGTCCAGAAATGCCACTTGGGCCGGGTTCAATTTCTTCGCGGCGGCGTCGAGCGAGAAGTATTCGGCGCAGTCGACTTCCGGGAACTCCGCCCACTGCCCGGATTTGGCGGGCCACTCCATGCGGAACGTGTTGCTCTTGCACGCAGTGACATCGAAGTCGCCGGCGAACGCCCAGGCGTGGACGATCTTGCCGCTCTTTTGTTTGATCGGAGCCAAGGGCATGAATGGGCCGGACGCGTCGTGCCCGGTTTCCTCTTTGAACTCGCGCTTCGCCGTCGCGAGCAGATCTTCACCGGAGTTGACTTCGCCTTTCGGGATGGTCCAGGTGCCGAGATCCTTGTTCGCCCAGAACGGCCCGCCGGGGTGTACAAGGAGGACTTCGATGACACGCGCCTTCTTTCGGTAGGCGAGTAAGCCGCTGCTGGTTCGAGGCATAGAAGCCAAATTGTGTGGCCGCGCGACACGCCCGGTCAACGTGCGTCGGCCCGAATTTGCGGCCAGACTTCACAAGGAGGATTGAACATGAGCGGGCGAAGAACGAAGTTTGAGAATATCGAGGTGTAAATAAAAAAGCCCGGAATCTCCGGGCTTTCATGAGCAATGCGGCCGACAGGAGTCGAACCTGCACGGGGGTTACCCACTAGAACCTGAATCTAGCGCGTCTGCCAATTCCGCCACGGCCGCGGCACGAATCGTTTGCCGCGAAATAGTACGGGCAGGCCGATGGAAATCAAGTTTGCAAATACCAGTCACGAAGGTACGAAGGGCTCACGAAGAAGTCACAAAAAAGAAACCAGATTTTGATTTTCCTTCGTGTTCCTTTGTGTCCTATCTTCGTGCCTTCGTGGCAAAGCACCCAAAATCGCTAGAATGCGGTCGTCGTGAGCAAAGACCCGAAGC
>JACMJD010000441.1 GCA_014380825.1 Phycisphaerae bacterium
CCGCTCGTGCGACGAAGCCCGCCGCCGCGGTTCAGTGCAGGATTAATAGCTGGCGTAGGGCGTGCCATTGCTGTCACTCCCGGCGAGGTTCGCCATGAATTCCTGCGTCTGCGGTTTGTAAATCCACCCGTATGGCACACCGCCGTTCATCACGGGTAGCGCACCGGCGACCGGCATCGCCGCGCCGTTGGCGACGATCAATACCGTGCTCGCGCTGTTCATCGGGTTGGACGGAATGCGGCTCAGATACGGGCCGTACTTGTAGAGCGGCGAGTTGGTCGAGCTGGTCACGCACGCCTCGCTGCTGAAGCGGGTCATCTGCAGTTCAAATTCATTGGCGGTGGGCGCGACGGCCGTGTCCCCGCTCGGATATCCAGGCGGAATATCGCGATGCTGCGCGGCGAACACCTGCACCTGAAGTCGCAGGAATCGCAGGTCGTCCTTCAGCGTGTTCTCGCGCGCCTGGAATGATGCGTTGGAAAACTGCGGGATGACGATCATCGCCAGGATGCCAAGGATCACCACGACGATCAGAATCTCGATCAGCGTGAAGCCAGCGCGGCGCAGATCGCGGGCGCGAGCATCGGCGCGATGAGCAGTCTGGTCAAACTTGGATCGTCGTGCAGGCATTTTCCATTCCAGTCGTCATGCAAGCCGGCAGGCGGGAAGTTATCCCGCCCGCCGGTGTATCGATTAACGCCGAGTATTAGTCGTCGTTGCCGAGATCAGACGCGTTGCCTTCATTGTAGATGTTGGCAAACTTGGCGCTGGTCGCCCAGATCTTGCCGGTCGTGTCGTTGAGCACGAAGCCGACCGTGCCGCTGCCGTTGGCAACGCCGCCCGAACCATAGTCGACCGTGCCGGTAACAACGGCGACGTCCGAGTTATTGTTCAGCGGGTTCATCGGGGCAGCCTGGAGATAAGGACCAAACTGCGTGCCGACCGCGTGGGCGGCGTCGGTCTTGATGCACATCTCATTCCAGCACGCCGGGCTCGACGCCGCGCCGCCCGCGGCGAGCAGCGCCGGAGGAAGCTGGTCGAGGTGCTGAAGCTTGTACAGCTCGAGCTGGCTGCGGATGGTCTGCAACTGGCTGGTCAAGCTGTTCTTGCGGGCGTCCTGCGACGCGTTCGTGAACTGCGGGATCACGATCGCGGCAAGGATGCCAAGGATGATCACGACGATCAAAATTTCGACGAGCGTGAAGCCACGCTGACGACGGTTACGAATAGCGTTCATGTAAGTCTCCTCTGTGACGTTGAGCGACTAAAAGAATCCAAATCTCATGACTGTCGCAGGCGATCTGCGCAACCAACGTTGTGCAGGAGCCTGAGTGCAAACCGATACGGCGAAACGCCTCCTTTCTCAGTCGGCACAAAACAGACATCACTTGGCTACCGTGCGGCAAATCCTTGCCATACCGGTCGCCGCGCTTGCCGAACCGAGAGTCCACCTTTCCGCATCAGCGCGCGCACAACGCGCACTCCCCGCGGAAGGCAAACCATTTCTGCATCGGCGCAGGCGACAGGCGACTTAACCGCCTTATCCGCCCTGCGTCATCGCAGAGTTCGATTCGGATCAGAGGATTCCTCGGCGCCCCGCACAACATCGCGTCGGCGCGCCGATTCGTGAAGAAAGGTCCGCTCAGACGTACACAACCGTCCACTGAGCATCCTTTCGGCAGAACCCTCGATCCGCTATTCGCGGACCGGGCTCTTTGCGCATCGCGCTGTGATTCAATCGATCGCTCGAGCGAATCACCTCGCGAGCCAGGCGTCACGTTCCTCCGCGACACCTGGCGCCGTCTCACGACGGCTTAGCCTTTTCGTGGATCCTCGTCCTTCGTCGGCTTGCCGTAGCCGACACCAGTTAATTACGATTGGAATTCCGCGCAGTCAAAACAATCGATTCGGCTGTCCCCGGGGTCCGATAATAACCCCAAAAAGTGCCCCGTTTCGCCACTGATGCGCCCGCGCTTACTGCATCCTGCTCCATGCGATCAACGCGTCCCATAATTTGTAGGTCCTTTAATGACAATGGCCTGTCGATAACTTCGACCCCTTTTCCTCCAAATAGTACGCCGCTGTAGTCTTTTGTGGTTGGTTCGACGCGGTGCTGTGTGGCCTGTGTTATCGAACTAGCCGCTCGGGTCATTACATGATGACTCGGACGTTCCGCTCGGGTGGTTACCGGGCGAACGCGACGCAAGACTTTTTCTTCGTCGCTCGCGGGGGGCTTTTGCTCTGAAAGGAGCAGCCAGATGGGAACTGTACGAAGTTCGGGATGGCGATTTGCCGGCGGGCGAATTGCTCGAGCCGGGAACGTTGCGCCCGGGAACGCGAGTTCGCCGCATCGCGCGGCGCGCGCCGCGGTCGTTGACGCTTCCGCCGCCGTCATTGAAAACATGGAGAGCCGCCGCCTGCTGACCGCTTCGGTGATCAGCGGCGTGCTCACCGTCGTCGGCACGCCTGCCAACGATAACTATTCGATCTACTACAACACGGCGAGTGCGAAGTTTGCCGTCGTGAACAACGGCGTGTCAGAGGGCTCGTTCGCGAGCAGCTCATTCACTTCCGTCAACATCACCACCGGCGACGGCAACGACGTGGTGGCCACGAGCAGCCTGCCCGCGACCACGATCGACACCGGCGACGGCAACGACACGATCACCGGTTCGGACAAGAACGTCACCGTCTTCGCCGGCTCCGGTGACGACACGATCACGACCGGCAAGGGCGTTGATTTCGTCGACTGCGGCAGCGGCGATGACACGGTCGTCGATGCCGGCAACGGAAACGACACGATCGCCGGCGGCGACGGCAATGACGAGATTCATGCCGGCGGCAGCAACGACAGCGTCAGCGGCGGCGACGGCAACGACGAAATCCACGGCGACGACGGGAACGACACCATCAATGGCAATGATGGCGACGACTTCCTCGCATGGAGTCGTGGCAGCGATGCCGTCTTCGGAAATGAAGGCACCGACACCTACGATGCTTCCGCGGCCGCCAATGGCTACGGCGTGCGCGTGTCGCTCGACGATGTTCAGAACGACACCTACACGTTGAACGCTGACAACGACAATGTGCACTCCGACATCGAAGTGCTCAACGGCAGCAACGGCAACGACACGCTCAGCGGCACCTCCAACGATGACGTGATCAACGGTGGGAATGGCCACGCTTCGATCAGCGGCCTGGATGGCAACGACACGCTCGATGGGGGCAACGGCAACGACACCCTCCGCGGTGGCAACGGCGACGACGATCTCACCGGTGGATTCGGCAACGATTCCATCTTCGGGGACGACGGCGCCGATACGCTGCACGGGTTCGACCTGCTCGGCTTCGACTACATGGACGGTGGCGGCGACGCGGACATCGCAGCCGATTACGACTTGCTGTTTGACACGGTGGTCAACATGTAACGAGTTGGCCGCACGTGAAGTGAAAAACCAGGCAGGCACGGGCTCATCACCCGTGCCTGCTTTGTTCTGCGGTTAGTCCTCAATGTCTAATCCGATATCGAGCGCCGGCGCGGAATGCGTCAGCGCGCCGACGCTGATCCGATCGACCCCCGTCATGGCGATCGCGCGAACGGTGTCGAGCGTGACACCGCCCGATGCTTCCAGCGCAGTCTTGCCCTTCCGATTCGCCTGCCCTGAGCTTGTCGAATGGGAGTTGTTGCGCATCTCGACCGCTTGCGTCATCTTCGGGCAATCCATGTTGTCCAGCAGGATTGCGTCGACTCCATCGACCTTGAGCACTTCACGCAGTTGTTCAAGCGTGTCGACTTCGACTTCGATGAAGCGCTTCGCGTCTTCGGCGCGACTGCGCGACACGACGCCGCCCAGGAACGACGCGATGTCTTTCAGTCCGACGCCGGTCAGGTGGTTGTCTTTGATCAGGACGCCATCGAACAAACCGAGTCGATGATTCATCCCCCCGCCGGATTTGACTGCGTACTTTTCAAGCGCGCGCCAGCCCGGCAGCGTTTTTCGCGTATCGAGAATCCTGGCGCTGGTTCCTTCAACCCGGCGGACAAACCGATGCGTCATCGTCGCCACGCCGCTGAGATGCTGCAAAAAGTTCAGCATTACCCGCTCCGCCGACAGCAGCGCCCGCAATGGCCCGCGGACGCGCATCAGCGGCGTGGTGCGCGAATCGCTGAACCGCCCTTCGATGATCTCCAGGTGAAAACCTGGAATCTGCTCGACGCGCAGCCGCTCGTCATACGCCCGGCAAACCATCTCGACGATCGGCAGGCCGCAGACGATGCCGACGTCGCGCTGCACCAATGTGCCCACGCCGACCTTTTCTTCGGGGATGAGCAGGCGAGAGGTGACGTCGTCGCTGGATGCGCCAAGGTCTTCGCGGCGCGCGAGCGTGATCAGTTCTTTCACTTCTTCGAACGGTGGAAACGAATGCATGCTGGCCTCTAACTTCTGATCGACACTCCTGCTTTCAGTCTACTGCTCTTCCAAGCCTGCGATCACTGGGGATTATACATCCGAGCGCACATTCTTTGACAGGTTCGCCAATCGCAGGATCGTGGCGGCGGCGCGAAAGCGGGTTGGCTCGTAGCGGGCGGTGAGCTGTTCGGTCATCACCTCGATTGCGGGCTCGACCATGGAGCGACCAGACTGCGCGCATGCGATCGTGCAGCGCTTGCTTGAACGATTCATCCTGCCGCCAGCGCCACAGCGTGGTGCGGTCGAGACTGCCGTAAACCTCGGGCCATCAGAAGATTGGAAAGCGGCCATCGAAGCAAGAGAACGTCGCGAGGCGATGCGGGAGTGACAGCATCAGTTCGTCTGAAGGGTGTAACTCGAATTCTTGGCGATTGTGCTGCGACAAGCGCAAACGGTCATTCGAACGTACTCGTGAGGAATCTCGATAGACCAGACCTCTTGGGTTTTGGAGATTCCTGAAGAGTACGTTCGGAATGACGACGCGAGGACCAGTGCCACGAGTTGCGCTACAGCCCGTCCGAAGTTATTTCGCCAAGCGCCGACTCTTCCCACGCTTCCCCGAACTCTTCGGTTGCCAGATCTTGGACTCGTCGCCTTCGGGTTCCGGGCCGATCTTCGCGCCGGTGCCGCTTCGGATCGTGGGCGTGCCTTTCAGTTCGTTGATCTTGTCTCGCAGTTGCGCGGCCCGTTCGAATTCCAAATTCTGCGCGGCTTGCAGCATTTCTTCTTCGAGCAGTTTCACGATCTCGGTTGAGTCCATCTGCTCGGCGTTGGCGCGGATGGTTTCCTGCACGGTCTTGCGCGCCTTCACTTCGCTTTCCAGACTCGAGCGGATCGATTTCACAATCGTTTCGGGCGTGATGCCATGGTCTTCGTTGTATTTGAACTGAATGGCGCGACGACGACTCGTCTCGTCGATCGCTTTCTGCATCGCGGGCGTGATGGTGTCGGCGTAGAGGATCACCTTCGCGTTCACGTTTCGCGCGGCTCGGCCAATGGTTTGGATGAGGGATGTTTCGGATCGGAGGAAGCCGGCTTTGTCGGCATCCAGGATCGCCACCAGCGAGACTTCGGGAAGATCCAAGCCTTCGCGAAGGAGGTTGATGCCGACCAGCACATCGAAGTCGCCCTTGCGGAGATCGGTCAGAATCTCGACGCGTTCCAGCGTCTGGATTTCACTGTGCAGATATCGCCCGCGGATTCCCGCTTCCTGAATGTACGCGCTGAGATCTTCGGCCAGGCGTTTCGTGAGGGTGGTGACGAGCACGCGTTCGCCGCGCTCGGCACGTTCTTTGATCGCCGTGAGCAAGTGCGGCACCTGGCCCTGCGCGGGATGGATGACGATTTCCGGATCGATCAAACCTGTGGGACGAATGACCTGCTCGATCACTTCGCCTTGCGTCCGCTCCAGCTCGATCTTGCCCGGCGTGGCCGAGACGTACACCGCCTGGTTCACCATCGTCTCAAACTCTTCGTATTTCAGCGGCCGATTGTCCGCCGCGCTGGGCAGGCGAAAGCCGTGCTCGATCAGGACGCTTTTGCGATTCTTATCCCCGAAATACATCGCTTTGATCTGAGGGAGCGTCACGTGCGATTCATCGATGAAAAGCAGGTAATCCTTGGGGAAGTAATCGATCAGCGTGTATGGCTTCTCACCGGGCTTGCGGCCGTCCAGGTGCCGGCTGTAATTTTCGATGCCTGAACAGTACCCGACCTCCTGAATCATCTCCATGTCATACTTAGTACGGGCAAGCAAACGTTGCGCCTCAAGCAGCTTGCCCTGGCCACGAAGATGCATGACCTGCATGTCGAGCTCTTCGCGGATGGATTTGATCGCACCTTCGACCCGATCTTCAGGCATCACATAATGCACGGCCGGATAGATAAAAATCTGATCTTCACTCTTCATCAACTCGCCGGTGAGCGGATTGATCATGTCGATCGTGGTGATCTCGTCGCCGAAGAATTCGATGCGATAGGCGATTTCTTCGTAGCTGGGATGGAGCTCGACGACGTCGCCGCGGACGCGGAATGTTCCGCGCTTGAAGTCGATGTCATTTCGGGCGTACTGGAGATCGATGAGCTTGCGGAGCATCTCATCGCGATCTGTCGGTTCGCTCTTGCGGATGGGGAGAACGCTCTTCTTGTACTCGAAGGGAGAACCGAGTCCGAAGATGCAGGAGACGGATGCGACGAGGAGGACATCGTTTCTGCTGACGAGATTGGACGTCGCGCTAAGCCGCAAGCGGTCGAGGTCATCGTTCCGGCTTGCATCCTTCTCGATATAGATGTCGCGCTGCGGAATGTACGCTTCGGGTTGATAGTAATCGTAGTAGCTGACGAAGTAACCGACCGCGTTGTTCGGGAAGAGCTCCTTGAACTCCTCATACAACTGCGCGGCCAGCGTCTTGTTGTGGCTGATGACCAGCGTGGGCTTGTTGATGCGCGCGATGGTCTGCGCCATCGTGAAGGTCTTGCCGCTGCCGGTGACGCCCATGAGGGTCTGGTACGGCTTGCCTTCGCGCAGGCCGGCTGTGAGCTTATCGATGGCTTGCGGCTGATCGCCCTGCGGCTGGAATTTGCTGACGACCTCAAAACGGGGCATAAACGGTCTCCACGGAATCGGTTGGCCCGATTATATCTGCGTCACCCGCGCCAAGCTGCACGTTTGAGACCGAATTTGTCGTCTGCGCGATCTCGGGGACAAGAATTATCGCGCGCCAGGCATGTCGTGAGGCGTAGCCGGGACCATTGAGCGGCCGGATCTCGTTACAATCGAGTTGAGGGGCGATCGACGGAGTTTGTTGACTGATGAACGCGAGCCAAACCAATTTGTTCCTGCTTGAGATGTGCGAAGCGCGCATGCTCATGTCCACCAGCCAAGACTGGGGCCCGACCGCACTGCTGGTCAACCAGGACGACGCCGTCAGCGCGTATCCGACAATCACCGGCGCGGGCGTTTCGGTGGCGATCATCGACAGCGGCATCAACTACACATTGGATGCGCTCGGCGGCGCGTTTGGCAAGGGCCACAAAGTCGTCGGCGGATTCGACTTCGTCGATCAGGATTCCGATCCGCTAGACAGCGACGGCCACGGCACGGAAGTGGCCGGCGTCATCGCATCCAAACCATTCGACTTCAATGGCTTTCATTATTCCGGCGTTGCGCCCGATGCGAAGCTCGTTGCGCTGCGCGTCAGTTCCGGCGACGAAGGCGGCGCGCCCGATGCGCTGATCGAACAAGCCCTGCGGTGGGTGATCGATCATCACGGAGAATTCGCAATCCGCGTCGTCAACATCTCGCTCGGTTCGGGAAGCTACGGCGCCGATCAGACGAACAACCAATTAAGTGACGAGCTGAAAAAACTGGCCGACCTGGACATCGCGGTGTTCGCCGCCAGCGGAAACAGCGGCGACACCATCGCCGGCAGCACGGGCATCGCGTATCCGGCGGCGGACCCGAATGTGATTTCCGTCGGCGCGGTGAACAGCAGCAACGTGATCAGCGATTTCACGCAGCGCGCTAAGAATCTCGATCTGCTCGCGCCCGGTGAATCGGTGCCGACGACCGCTCGAACCGGCGGATTTATTGCGGTCAGCGGAACCAGCTTTTCCGCGCCCTACGCCGCGGGCACCGCCGCCCTGCTCGCGCAGGCGAGCCCGGGCATCTCGGCCAAGTCGCTGCTGTCCGCGCTGCGCGGCAGCGGACCAAGCAATCGCGACGGCGACGTCGAGGTCGGCCGCGTCAGCAACCTCAACTATTCGCGCCTCGATATCTACAAGGCGATCAAGCTCGTCACCGCGCGAAAGACCAGCAAGACCAACACGGTGGGCGCGAATTCCGCGATCAGCGATGTCGCGTACGACAACCAGGGCATTCTGCACCTGGCGTATTACGATCCGACGATCGACTCGATCCGCTACGCCACCCGCGATGTGACCGGCCGATGGTCGCGAACGCAGATCATCGACAACTCCGGCGACGACGTCGGCTTCCAGCTTTCGCTCGCGATCGACGCCACCGGAAAGCCGGGCATCGCTTACTTCGACAACACCAACGCGGATCTGAAATACGCGCACTTCGACGGCGCGAGTTGGATCGTCGACACGCGCGACAGCAACAAGGCCGTCGGACAATCGCCCACGCTCACATACGATCGCAACGGCGATCCGGTGATCGCGTATTTCCGCAAGAGCGGCGCCGACCTGAAGGTTCAAACCTTCGACGACGCCGGCAACTGGATCAAGTACGACGTCGACAGCGACGGCGATGTCGGTCAATGGGCCAGCGCATCGGCCGCGCAGGACCAGGACGTGATCGCGGTCGCGTACGCCGACAACACCAACGGCAACCTGAAATACGCTCGCTTCGCCGACGGCGCGTGGACGATCTTCACCGTCGACGACCTGGAGGGCGGCGCGGCGTACATCGACCTGAACATCCACAACAACCAGGCGTTCATCGCATACCAGGACTTGCTGCACGGCGACCTTAAGTTCGCCAAGCGCGAGGGCGGCGAGTTCCAAACCGAAGTCGTCCACACGCCAGGTCTCACCGGCCAATTCGCGAATCTGGTTTTCGATTCGAACGACACCGCCCACATCGCGTTCTACAGCAAGTCGAAGAACTTCGTGTACGAAGCGACGGGCGCATTCGGTTCCTGGCGGGTGACGAAAGCCGCGAATGGCGGCGCGTACCTGTCCGCGACTGCAACCGGCGCCGGCGATCTGCTCGCGTTCATCTCGCTGGATCAAGCGAGACGCGGTTTACAGTTTGGCTCGCTTCCGATCGCGTGATCATCGATTGGCAAATCACCTACTGTCACGTTGCGTCGTCGGCACCGTGGTTGGAAATGTCAGAAACGGTCGCAACTGATCGATTGTCGCGACACCGATCCCGCGAATTCTCAGCAAGTCTTCGAGCCGCTGAAATACGATCACATTCGGTCTGTTCGCGCGTCGCGACTCGCGATAATCGACGATCAGCTTCGCGCGTTTCTCGCCCAGCGTCGGGAGCGCCGCCAGCGTTGCGACGTCCGCGGTGTTCGGATCGATGCGATCGACCAGTTCACTTGCCCGCGACGGCTCTGCCGGCTGTGGATTGGAAACGTAAGTTGAATTCGTTAAATATCGAATCGCCAGATAAGCGAACAGCGCCGCGACGATCGCCAGCAGCGCGACGCGCTGCCCGGCCGTCCAGAGTTGCGGAGCTTGCAGGCGCACGCGGGTCACGCTTTCTTGCGCTGGAAGCTCTCCCGCAGCTCTTGGATTTTCGCGAACGCCGGCTTGGGCTTCAGCATGTCATCGAGCAATCCGCCGCCCGGAACGGTGGGACTGATGTCCGCCAGGTTTCCCCAGGCGATCGATTCGACATACGGCTTGCTGAGCGCGAGCCGATACACCGCGTCGATCCACTCGGCCTGCAGTTCCGGGTCCCACGGTTTTCGCCAGCGTCCCGCCGCAGATGGATCGAGCTTGCCTTCGCTTCGATCGCTGGGATCCGGCGTCGCGCGCCCCGGCGCTGCAACCGACGTCAGAAACACCGGTCGGCCGATCGTGCTGAAGCGGTCGAGCATGCAACTGATCTGAAACAGATCGCGCGTATATCCGCCCGGCGTCGGCACGCCGGTTTCAATGTCGAGCCCGAACGCGTCGAAGTTGATGCCGGCCTGCGCAACCATCTCCGCGTAAAACATCGGCGGCACGCTGGAAGTCCCGCGCGCGTTGTATTCGCCGTACGGTTGCGTGATCGTCACAAGCGTCTTGGCGCTCGGCAGCGCGCTCTTCACCTGTGAGACGAGCAATCGTGTCAGCTCGATCGACTGTTCGAAGCTCAGCGTGAACGCGCTGTTCGTGTGCAAGCCCGCGACGAGGTTCCACACCGAAACCTGCTTGCGATATCGGCTGACGATCTTCTGAACGAACTCATACGCCAGCTCACGCAGCGTGTCGAAATCGTGTTCCCAGATGAACATCCAGTCCGGCACACCCGCTTCAGACAGATCGATCAGCGGCCCGGCGATGATCGGCACGCGCTTCTTCGCGAGCATCTCCACCCAATCATCGAGCGCCGCGGTTTCGAAGCGATCCTGCTCGGGCTGAAGCTGCTTCCAGCTCATCGGCAGAACCGCGTGATCAAAATTGTCCGCCAGCGTCTCTTTGTATTTCTGATTTTGAACGGTCGAATCGACGCGACAGCCGAAGATGTGCTTCGACAATCCGCCGCTGCTGCGGCGGCGATGCAGGAGCAATTCGCCGTGGAACTGCGCCAGCTCTTCGGAGAGATCGACGCTGATCATCAGCGATCGATCCGCAAGCAGCGATGCTTCGGACGGATTGTCGAGTTTGCCCAGCGCCTGGCCGAAGAGATTCTGCGATTCCTTGAATCGGTCGGCGAAGCGCTCGGCGCGCGGGAAGTCGAACAGGTTCCAGTCTTCCTGCTTCTGCACGATCTTCATCAGCCGGAATCGAGCCAGCTCGACGTTCAAGTTATATGGCTTATCGCGCGGCGGCAGGCGCGTGGTCTCCATCTCGTACGCACCGAGCGGGCCGACTTCCCACAGCAACGAAATGCCGACGGGATGTTCCTCGGGCCGCGTGCAGATCAGCAGGCCATCACGAAACGAAACGTCGCCGTTAATCGGCACGCTCTCCGGACCAACGGCCATCGCGCCGACGGGAACAAATTGATTCACCCGAGTTCCGTCGCGATAAATCTCGAACTTGATAGGCATATAGAAAATTCGCGTCCGGCCGCACGCTCAGACGCGAGCGGCGAATCTTAGCAGAGAACCGACTGCGCTCAAATCGTTTCGTGATTACGTGACCAATTCTCACGTAATCACGTAATCACGTGATCATCGGTACTTTTGCAATTTGCTCGCCCCGCTTTACCTTGTCGCGAATGTCCCCATCGATCTTTCAAACCAATCTCCCCTTCCCCGTCCGTCGCGGAAAAGTGCGCGATGTTTATGACCTGGGCGATTCGCTGCTGATCGTCGCCACCGATCGCATCAGCGCGTTTGATGTCGTCATGCCGAACGGCATTCCGGACAAAGGGAAGATTCTCACCGCGCTCAGCCTCTTCTGGTTCACGAAGTTCGCCAAGCAGTTTGAGAACCATCTGATCACGACATCGCTCGATGAGTATCCGTCCACGCTGCGGGATTATTTCGATTCGATAGACGGACGATCTATGCTGGTTCAAAAGGCGAATGTCATTCCGATCGAATGCGTCGCGCGCGGATATCTCGCGGGTTCCGGATGGAAGGAATATCAGAAGACGCAGACGGTTTGCGGCATTAAATTGCCGGCTGGCTTGCGGCAGTGCGATCAATTGCCCGCGCCGATCTTCACGCCCGCGACGAAGGAAGAATCCGGCCACGACATGAACGTCAGCTTCGATGAAGTCGTCGCGCGGTTCGGTCTTGGCTTGGCGGACGAACTGCGCGAGCGCACGCTGCGCCTGTACACGCTTGCCGCCGACTATGCCCGCACGCGCAGCGTGATCATCGCGGACACGAAGTTCGAGTTCGGCCAGACCGCAGATGGAAAATTGATTCTCATCGACGAGATTCTCACACCCGACTCATCTCGCTTCTGGCCCGCGGATGTTTTCGAACCGGGCCACGATCAGCCGAGCTTCGACAAGCAGTTCGTCCGCAACTGGCTGGAACAGCAGCCGTGGGACAAGATGCCGCCCGCCCCGCGGTTGCCGGACGATGTCGTCGAGAAGACTCGACAACTCTATCTGCGAGCGTACGAGCAAATCAGCGGGCGTCGATTCACCGAGTAGACGCGCGGCCGGAAAACTCCTGGCGATTTTGCTTGAACGCATTGCCGGCTTTCCCGTAGATTCCCGGTTCGCTGCTCGGGCGCGTGCGGTTGGGCTGCCGCTGTCCGATTTCAATTTCATCCTGGAGAAGAGAAATGCGCGGACGAACTTTCGTTTCACTGGCCATCGTTGCGCTTGCCGGGTTCGCGTTGTTTGATCGATCCGCCCGCGCGGACGTTGTCTTCCAGGCCACGAACAATAACGGATTCTTTACGCCATTCAGTTCCAGCACGCCGGCCGGCGTGAAGTATGGCGACAGCGGATGGATCGGTTCCGGCGGCGGGCCTTACGCACTGACGTCGATCACGCTCGGCCTGATCGTGGATGGTGGGACAGTCGACGGATCCACCGACATCAAGTTCACCTTCAACGACGGCGATC
>JACMJD010000442.1 GCA_014380825.1 Phycisphaerae bacterium
CGGCGGCGAACGAGAGTGTTGGCTACATGCACGTGAAAGACGCCGGCGACTTCGTCATGCACCGCCTGTCGCTGGCGGTGGGTGAAACGATCTACGGCCTGGGCGAGCGCTTCGGGCCGCTGGTGAAGAACGGGCAGAATGTCGTCATCTGGAACGAAGACGGCGGGACCGTTTCCGATCAGGCGTACAAAAATATTCCGTTCTACCTTTCCAGTCGCGGTTATGGCGTGCTGATCAATTCGCCGGGCAAGGTTGATCTGGAAATCGGCACCGAGCGCGTCTCGCAAGTGCAGATCGCCGTGCCGGGCGAATCGCTCGATTACTACATCTTCTACGGCCCCGATCCGAAATGCGTGCTGGAAAAATACACGCGCCTCTGCGGCAGGCCTGCGGTGCCACCGTCTTGGTCGTTCGGGCTTTGGCTGAGCACATCGTTCACGACGAAGTACAACGAGAAGACCGTCAATGAATTTGTCGGCGGCATGATCGAGCGCGGCATTCCGCTGGAAGTGTTTCACTTCGACTGTTTCTGGATGAAGGAACGCCACTGGTGCGATTTCCAGTGGGACCGCGAGGCATTCCCCGATCCGGTCGGCATGCTCAGGCGGCTGAAAGATCGCGGGCTGAAAGTTTCCGTCTGGATCAACCCCTACATCTCACAGCTTTCGTCGCTCTTCGAAGAGGGCCGCGAGCTGGGATATTTCCTGAAGCGCGCCGATGGCAGTGTGTTCCAGCGCGATCAGTGGCAGCCGGGAATGGCGCTGGTCGATTTCACCAATCCACACGCGGTGGAGTGGTATCAATCGAAACTTCGCGCACTGCTGGAGATGGGCATCGACGCGTTCAAAACAGACTTCGGCGAGCGCATTCCGCTGGATGTCGTGTATCACGACGGCTCCGATCCGAAGTTGATGCACAACTATTACAGCTACATCTACAACAAGGCCGTGTTCGAGCTGCTGGAAAGTTATCACGGCAGAGGCAACGCGCTGGTGTTCGCGCGATCGGCAACGGCAGGGTCGCAGAAATTCCCAATTCATTGGGGGGGCGATTGTGATGCGACGTTCGAATCGATGGCCGAAGATCTGCGTGGCGGGTTGAGCTTCTGCCTGTCCGGCGCGGCGTTCTGGAGCCACGACATCGGCGGCTTCAACGGCACCGCTAATGCGGCGCTGTATAAGCGATGGGTCGCGTTCGGATTGCTCAGCACGCACAGCCGGTTGCACGGATCAAATTCGTATCGCGTGCCGTGGCTGTTCGATGAAGAGTCGGTCGACGTGATGCGGCATTTCACGCGATTGAAAAATCGCCTCGCGCCATACTTGTTCGCCGCCGCCCGCGACGCGCACGACCACGGCTGGCCGATGATGCGGGCGATGATCCTGGAATATCCGAACGATCCGGCGTGCCGCTATCTCGATCGACAATACATGCTCGGATCGTCGCTGCTGGTCGCGCCGATCTTCCGCGAAGACAACGTCGCGGAGTATTACCTTCCAAAAGGAAAATGGACCCAGGTGATCAGCGGCGTGGTTGTCGAAGGCGGCAAGTGGATCAGCGAGAAGCACGACTTCATGAGCGTCCCGCTGTTCGCGCGCGAGAACTCGATCGTTCCGCAAAGCGCCAACAGCGATCACCCGATCTGGCGTGCGGACGATGAGCTAGTCCTGCACGTCATGCACCTGACCGACGGCGCGGAAGTGATGTGCGACGCGGTCACCACCGACACGAACCGTCGGGCGACGTTCCGATGCCAGCGGAACGGGAATCAGTTGATCTTTCATTGCAACGGCGAGGCGAAGAATCTGAAGGTTTTGCCGCGCGGCGCGCGCGAGCCGATTGCATGGGACGATCCGAACGAGCCGTTGCGGATCTCGCTGAGCCAACCGGCGCCAACCGTCGAGCACTTGATTGGTCAAGCGAAGACCGTGTCATCCTGAGCCGTACTCGGCGAAGGATCTAGCCTGACATGCGAAGCCAGATGCTTCGCGGAGTACCGCTCAGCATGACAGTCTTTTCATCACAACCAGCCGAGCGTCGTCTGTATGCCGCCGTTGCCTGCATGTGCGTCGGCGCGTGCGGTTGTGCGTCGCGCCCCGCGCCAGTTGCATTCGAATCGCTCGAGTCGCGCACGCATCTCGCGGCACAAGCTTACGACTGGCGCAACGTGACGATGAAGGGCACCGGGTTCATCAACGGCGTGGTGTTCAGTCCCGCCCAGCCGAACCTCATCTACGCGAACACCGATATGGGCGGCGCATATCGCTGGGATCAATCGAGCAACAAGTGGACGCCGCTGACGGATTGGATTCAATCGACCGACTGGTCGGTGAATTACAACGGCGCCGAGACGATCGCCGTCGACCCGACCGACGCCAATCGCGTTTACCTCGGGCTCGGTACGTACATGGGCACAAGCGCAGTGCTCCGCTCGACCGACCAGGGGCGCACGTGGCTGCGCACCAACGTTCCTTGGCCGATGAACGGCAACGGCCCCGGTCGCAACTCCGGGCAGCGGATGATGGTCGATCCGAACTCGCCGAACGTTCTCTTCTACGCGACGCGCCGCAGCGGCATTTACAAGAGCACCGATTACGGCGCATCGTGGAACAAGCTGAACGGCTACACGTTCACAACCGACGCGACCGGCCCGACGCAGGACGTCGGCACCGATTGGCTGCTGGTCGATAAGAGCAGCGGCAGTGCAGGCAGCGCGAGTCAAGTTCTGTACGCCGGCGCTGCGACGACCGGCGCGACGAAAATTTGGCGCAGCGTCGACGGCGGCACGACGTGGAGCGCGCTGCCGGGCCAAGTGCTGACGGCGAACAATCAGTTCCCGCTGCACGGCGCGCTCACGCCGGATGGGAACACGCTCTACCTGACGTACGGCGTCGGCGATGTAGGGCCGAACAACGTGACCGGCGGGTTTGTCTACAAAGTCACCAGTCCGAAGACGGCCGCGCCGGGATGGACGAGCGTCGCGCCGACGCTCTCGCAGGGCGGATGGTCAGGCGTCACGCTTGATCCGAATAATCCGAGCACGGTGTTCATCTCCACGATCGATTCGTGGGGACCGATCGACGACATCTATCGCTCCACCAACGGCGGCACAAACTGGACCAAGCTCAACGCGAACAATAATCGCAACCACACTTCCGCGCCGTACGCGGCCAATCCGAACAAGATTCACTGGACCGGCGACGTGCAGCTCGATCCGTTCAATCCGAATCGCGTGATCTTCAACACCGGCTACGGCTTCTACGCGAGCACCAACGCGCTCGCCGGCACGCCGACGTGGTCGTTCTTTAATGATGGGATCGACCAGGCGCGAGTGAACGAATTCGTCAGCCCGAGCAACGGCGCGGTGAACCTGCTTAGCGCGATCGGCGATCAGGACGGATTTCGCCACGTCGATTTTTCCGTCTCGCCCGCGGCTGGTCGATTCGGGCAAGGCAACGGGTTGTCAGTTGGCAGCACGGATGACATCGACGTCGCCTGGACCAACGCGAACTATGTCGTGCGCGCGACGCACACGTCGCCGTACGTGCAATATTCGAACGACAACGGGGTGACTTGGGCGTGGTTCAACTCGGCCGGCGTGAGCGGCGGCGGCGCCGGAAACTCGCAGGTCGCGATCTCGGCAGACGGGACCAGGACCGTTTACGAACCGGATGGCAGCGGGCTGACGATCTACTCCACGCGCTCCGGCTCGACTTGGAGCAACTGGACCATCCCCGCGACCAATCGCCCGGCCAACGGCGCGAAGATCGCCGAGGACCTGGTCGATCCGACGACGTTCTACGCCTACGTCGGCACGACACTGTCGCGCAGCACCGATGGCGGCTCGAACTGGACGGTGATGACGAGCGGCGCGCCCGGCAGCGCGCTTTGGATTCGCGCGGTGCCCTACAACGCCGGTCATCTTCTGCTCAGCACGGGCGGTGGTGGGCTATGGCGCTCGACGAACGGCGGCGCGAACTGGACGCGCATCAACAGCGCCGCGGTGACAGCGGCCAACGAAGTCGGCGTCGGCGCGGCCGCGCCGGGGCAGAGCTATCCGGCGATCTTCGTCGGCGGAACAGTGAGCGGCCAGAACGGGTTCTTCCGCTCCGACGATCAAGGCGCAACCTGGACGATGATCTCCGATACGTCCCATCAATATGGCGACGTGCTCGTCATCCAGGGCGACCCGCGCGTGCATGGCCGGCTGTACGTCGGCACGAACGGTCGCGGCGTGTTGTATGCGGACATCCATCAATCTCCCGCATCACTGCCGGTCGGATGGAACTCGCAAAACATCGGCAGCGTCGGTTCGACTGGAAGCGCCGGAGCGAACGGCGGCACGTTTGAAGTCATCGGCGGCGGTGGAGGCATCGGCTCCGGCGGGGCGGATGCGTTCCGCTTCGCTTACACGACGCTCATCGGCGACGGCGCGATCACCGCACGCGTCGTCTCGAATCCCCTGGCCAGTCCCGCGAACAACAACGCCAAGGCCGGCGTGATGATCCGCAACGATCTCACGCCCGGCAGCGCCGCGGCATTCATGGCGATGACGCCCGGCTCGGTGAACGGTGCGATTTTCCACTCGCGCAGCATCGCGGGCGGCGCGATGTCGACCACGAATTCGCCCGGCGTGTGGAATCCGTACTGGGTGCGTCTCACGCGGACCGGCAACACATTCAAAGCCGAGCGCTCCGCGGACGGTACAACTTGGATTCAAGTCGGCACGCCGCAGACGATCGCGATGAACGCGTCGGTCTCCCTCGGCCTGGCCGTCACCGCGAGCGATAACAACCAGCTCGCCATCGCCACGTTCGACAACGTCAGCGTTGCCAGCTCGAACTCGGTCAGCATCGCCGGCACGAACATCGCCGACACGATCCGTCTCGTCCGCAACGGCGCCTCCACCGAAGTCTGGCTCAACGGCGCTCTCGCTCGCACATTCGATCCGGCCACTGCGACCAACCTTGCCATCGACGCCCTCGACGGCGACGACACGATCACGTTCGACTTCACGCCCGGCAATCCACTGCCTCCATCGATCACGACAAACATCACCGGCGGCGATGGCAGCGACACGATCGAGATCATCGGCTCATCATCTCAAGACGCCGCGGTCTTCGATACATCGCTCATCACAGTGAACGGCGCATTGATCGCACCCAGCGGAATCGAACTGCAATCGTTCGACGGCGCCGGTGGTTTCGACGCGCTGACGGTCGACGCAGGCGCAGCCGTCACGCTCGCAGCACCCACGCAGCATTTCAACTCGCTCACGATCACCGGAAATCTCATGGTAGCCCCGAACGGAAGTTCGGGGATCGCCATCGTGACCAAATCGCTCTCGATCAGCGGATCCGGATCGCTGGACTTGCAGAACAACGACATGATCGTCGACTACACCGACACGACGGCGCTGTCTCTGATCCAATCGCTGATCAACTCCGCGCGCAATGCCGGTGATTGGACGGGGGCGGGTCTGACGAGCTCGTACGCGAAGAACGCGACTCCCAAGAACACCACGCTCGGCGCGATCGAGTCAGCGGACTTCAAATCCATCTACGGCGACGGCGCGACATTTGACGGCGAATCGATCGACGCAACCGCAGTGCTGGTGAAGTACACGTATTACGGCGACGCCGACTTCAACGGTGTGGTCGACTTCGATGATTACAGCCGGACAGACAGCGGTTTCAACAACAACCGCACCGGCTGGTTGCACGGCGATTTCGACCGCAACGGCATCGTCGATTTCGACGACTACTCGCTGATCGACATGGCCTTCAACACGCAAGGTGCGGCCCTTCGTCACGGCGCGCGGCCGCGCCCGGTTCAGCTGCCGCGTAGTCGCTGAGCACACGCACAAATCGCGAGGAACGGCAATGAAGACTCTCACCCTTGGTGTCCTCGTCCTCATCACCCTGCTGGTCGGCGCTATTGCACGCGCCGGCGAGACGCCGGCGTATACGTGGCGATCGGTCGCCGTGCGCGGGGGCGGGTTCGTCACGGCGATCGTCGCGCATCCGCGCGAGCGCGACCTGTTCTACGCGCGCACGGATGTCGGCGGCGCGTACCGCTGGGACGCGCCGACGAAGGAATGGGTCGCGCTTACTGACTGGATCGGCATGGCCGACGCAAATCTCACGGGCTGCGAAAGTGTCGCCGTCGATCTGTCGGATCCGAATCGCGTTTATCTCGCGCTGGGCACGTACACAAATCCAAGAGTCGGCAACGGCGCGATCGTGCGATCGAACGACCGCGGAAAGACATTCCAGCGCACCGACATGCCCTTCAAAATGGGCGCCAACGAAGCCGGCCGCGGAAATGGCGAGAGACTCGCGGTCGATCCGAATGATGGGAACATCATTTTCTTCGGCTCGCGCGACGCGGGTTTGTGGAAGAGCGCCGACGGGGCCGCGACGTGGAAGCGCGTCGACGCATTTCCAGCGATCGCGACGGAGAATTCTTCCCGCGCGAACGATCGCTGGAATCAACCGGTCGGCATCGTGTTCGTTGTGTTCGATCCGCAGCAGCGAGGCACGATCTACGCCGGCGTGTCGACGCGCGAGACATCGTTTTATCGCAGCACCGACGCCGGCAACACCTGGGAAGCCGTGCCCAATCAACCGACCGGCCTGCGCCCGAATCACGCTGCGTTCGCTCAGGACGGCATGATGTATCTGAGCTACGGCAACGATCCCGGTCCAAACACAATGACCGATGGCGCGGTGCGGAAGTTCAACACGAAAGACGGAACCTTCACGGACATCTCGCCCGTGAAACCTGGGGGCGCGAGCAAGTTTGGATTCGGCTGCGTCGCCGTCGATGCCAGCGATCCGAACACCATCATGGTGACCACGTTCTGCCGCTGGAACCCGGGCGACGACATCTTCCGCAGCACCGACGGCGGCAAGACGTGGAAGGGAACGTTCGCGAGCGCCCAGTGGGATCATTCCAAAGCGCCGTGGACCGCGCACGCCAAGCCGCACTGGATGTCGAATGTGACGATCGATCCGTTCGATCGCGATCACGTGATGTTCACCACCGGTTACGGAATCTGGGCGTGTCGCAACGTCGGTGCCGTTGATTCAGATAAGCCGACGAATTGGACGTTTGATGATGAAGGCTTCGAAGAAACGGTGCCGATCGGTTTGATCAGTCCGCCGGAGGGTGCGCACCTGCTGAGTGCGCTGGGCGATATTGATGGATATCGGCATGACGACTTAACCGTCGCGCAGCTTCAGTACACAGCGCCCCCACGGTTCTCGAACAGCGAGAGCATCGCGTTCGCCGAGAATGCGCCGAGCGTGATCGCGCGCACGGGCACGATTCGCGAGCGCACGCCCGGCCAAACGCGCGGGGCGTATTCAACCGATGGCGGATTGACGTGGACGTCTTTCAAGTCCGAGCCGGCGCTACCGGCGGGACAAACCGACGGCGGATTCGGACAGGGCAGCGGATTGATCTCGGTCTCGTCCGATGGCAAGACACTGGTGTGGAACTTCCGTCGCGGGCTGGCATTCTTCTCGCGCGATAACGGAACAACCTGGACCGCCAGCACCGGGCTGAACGAGAACGTCGGCA
>JACMJD010000443.1 GCA_014380825.1 Phycisphaerae bacterium
CAAACTTACTATATTGGCCCGTTCAGTATCGGCATTCTAGCGAACGAACGCGAGATCGAGGAGAACGCCACGCGGCTGGTGAAGCAGTACGACGTGCGAACGCCGAGCATCTTCGTCAATATCGGCGCTCTCTCCGGCGGCAACCAGCAGAAGGCCGTCGTCGCCCGTGAGTTTTCGCGGGAGAACCACCTGCTCATCGCGGCGCAGCCCACACGCGGCCTCGATGTCGGCTCGATTGAGTTCATCCACTAGCAGATCATCAAAATGCGCGACGAAGGTACAGCTGTGCTGCTGGTTTCGACGGAGCTAGACGAAATCCTATCGCTGTCTGACCGCATCGCGGTCATGTACGGCGGACAGGTGATCGACATTCTGGACAGCGAAGACGCCGAACGCGAAAGGATCGGGCTGTTGATGGCTGGCGTTAAGCCTGAAGACGACAAACCTAAACGCGAGGTGGCTCATGGCTGAGGGTACGCTGCCAACCGGACGCGGTTCAGTCCTGCCTGCGGCGCTGTCGTGGCGGCGGATTTCACCGCGCCTCGTGCCGATCATGGCCGTCATCACCGCGCTGGCAATCGGCGTCCCATTCATGATTCTCACCAGTGGACGCGGCGACATCCAGCGCGGGTTGAACGTCGCCGGGACAGCTTACAGCGGGCTGATCGAAGGCGCAATCGGCATTGCCATCAACGATCTGGTATCGCCGGATAACCTCGATCTGGCGCTGGCGCTGGCCGAGAGCGAAGACCTGACGGCGCGTGATGCCAACCGACTGGCGCGAGGATTGGAAGATGTGGCCACCGTCGGCGTGACCGAAGTGCGCCGTTATGGGGACGTGCTGACACGCTTTTCGGCACTGAGTGACGAGCAAATTGACGAGATCGGTGAACGCCTGCCAGACATCGCCACCATTACTCCAGAAAGGCTGGACGCGATGCGTCCGTTTGTGGCGGCTTTCATCGAGGCAGATCGCGGTGAGGTGCGCGACCTCGCTGAAAGCATTGCCGCGTTAGAAACCTTCACCGACGAAGACCGCGCCGGAGTCATCGCGCAGTTTGCCACGTTAGATGCATATTCCAACGCCGACCTGCTGACGTATTTCCGCATTCTCAACGACTACGGCATCGTGCGGCTGGAACGCCTGATCGAACAGATGGACGCGCTGCCCGAACTGGGCATCGACCCGACTTCATCCGACGCTACCGATTTGGCCGCGATTGCTGGGCTCGAAGCCGAAGAAGTGCGCGATCTGGTGGAAACGGGACGGCGTGTCGAGGGCGCTGGAATCACCGATCTGGCACTGTTAAACGAACAGCTTCAACTGGTACGCAATCTGTACGAGGTCGAACTCCTGACGAATGACAGCGTGGCGGTAGCGCTGCAAACTGAGATTGAACCCGCGCTGCAAAACTATTTCTTGATGCGGCGTCCCGGCAACCGTCTGGTTGCCGAGCCGGGAACATCGCCGTTCGGCATCATCTACGCGGAAGGCGATGCCAGTGCTGCCGTTGAAGAAACAGCAGCAGTCGAAGCAGTGGAAGGTGAAGAACAGGCCGCAGTCGAGGCGGTTGTGCCAGAACGCGGCGCGCCGGAAATTGTCTATCTACGTTTAGGCAGCAGCGCGCTGGTGTTCTTCCCCTCGCAGCTAGAGTCGACACTGGTGCGCTCAATCCCATTCGTGATCGCTGGGCTGGCAGTGGCGCTCGGCTTCAAAGCGGGGTTGTTCAATATCGGCGCGGAAGGTCAGCTTTACATCGGCAGCATCCTTGCCGTGTGGGTCGGTTTTTCGCCAATTTTCGCTGGACTGCCGTCGCTCATTCATATCCCATTGGCGATCATAGCGGGCCTCTTAGGCGGGGCGTTATGGGGCGCGATACCCGGCGCGCTCAAAGCCTTCACCGGCGCGCACGAAGTCATCAACACCATCATGCTCAACTTCGTGGCGATCCGGCTGGTGGACTGGCTCATTAAATCCACCGATCCGGTGATTATGCTCGACCAGAGCGCGAGTACGCCGCGTACCCCGTTTATCAATCAGAGTGCGATGCTGCCCACGTTCGACAACATCGCGCCGATCTGGTATTTCATCGCGGGCGCGCTGGTGCTGGCGTGCGGCTTATGGTCACAGCGAGATCGCCTGACACAGAATCCCCGCGTGGCCATCCGCCCGATTGTGAACGCGGGCAGATCG
>JACMJD010000444.1 GCA_014380825.1 Phycisphaerae bacterium
CTTTTCGCTGCGATCGCTGCCGTCGAGGTAGCTCATCGCGCGACGCAGCGTACCGCTCTGGGTGTTGAACGCCTGGTCGATCAGGCTGTAGTCGTCGAAGTCGACGATGCCGTTGTAGTCGACGTCTCCATTGAACCAGCCGGTGCGGTTGTTGTTGAAGCCGGCGTCGATGCGCGAATAGTCATCGAAGTCGACCAGGCCGTTGAAGTCGACGTCGCCGTAGTACGTGTATTTGACGAGCACGTCGGGCGCCGCGACCGTGAAGCCGTCGAAGGTTGTATTACCCAGCGAGAGATACTCTGCGCCGGTGAGCGTGCCCAGCGTCGTGTTTTTCGGCGTAGCTGCGGCGGCCGAACTGCTGGTCAGGCCGGGTTGGTTCCACGCGCCGCCGTTGCGAGCTTTGGAGATCGCGTTGGTGATCGCGGCGTACGTGCCACTGGTGACGATGAGGTCATTGTCTTTCAGATCGAGCGTCGCGGTCGGCGTGGCGCCGCCTGCAAAACTGAGCGTGCCGACGCGGCTGGTGCCGGCGTTCGTGCCGTTCGCGATGATGCTGATCGTTCCGCCGTTCACGGCCACGCCGGATTCGACATTCAGATTTTTCACCGACAGCGTGCCCGGACCGCTCTTGGTCACCAGCAATGTCGTGCCGGTGGAGAGCAGCCCGTTGGTGACCGTCAGCGTGTTACCGGCGCCGGCCACGTTCACGGTCAGTGCTTTGGAGATGACCGTGTTCGCGGAAATCGTGTGATTGCCTTGAAGCACGTTGATCGCGGCCTGCCCGTTGACGGTCAGCGTGCCGGAGTACGTGTCGAAGGAGTTGAACGTCACCGTTCCCGCGCCGCCGACGGTGTAACTGTTGGGGCTGTCGAAGATGAGCGTGCCGACGTTGTGATCGCCGTTGACGGTCACGGTTGAGGCACTGGTGATCCTGGTGCCAAGCCGCGCTGTCGCGCCGACGCTGCTGGGTGTCAACAGCGTCCAGCTCGAATCGTTATCCCACACGCCGCCGCCGGTGAGGTTCCATTCATCGGTCCCGCCGGCGGACGTGAAATAGTCGAATGCGAACGTGGCGGGAATCTGTCCTTCCGGCCCGCCGAACGCGTACACGCCGACCTTGAAGCCGCCCTCGATTGACGCGCCGTTGTTGAATCCCTGGCCAGCCCCGGTAACGACGTTGTCGAAGGTGAAACCGGTTGACGGCACCGGGTTTCGCGAGAACGTCACGCCGTTGTCCATGCTGAAGAACATCGTCGCGCCGTTCCCATCGCGGATCAGGCGCAGGATGATGTCGAAGGGCGCGGCCTGCGGCGTGGAGATACTCAGCGGCGATTGCGCGCCTTGGATGTCATTCCCGGGACCGGGCGGCGTTGGCAGAGGCACACCAGGCCAGAGGTCTTCGTTCTCGCGCAGGCCTTCAACGGTGGCGCCGGGGGGCGTCTGGAAACTATTGTTGATCACGCCGAACCGCACGTAGTGATCCTGATCGGTCCCCATCCAGATTCCGCCGCCGTGAAAGTTCGCGTTCAGGTTGCTGACGGTGATTTTCGATTCCAACACCGTGCGCGTCGGCACAGCCGCGACATTGTTGTAGAACATGTTCTTGGCGCTATCGGGATCGTTCTCGTAGTCGCCGAACGTGTCGCCTTGCTGCGTGTTGATCGATAGTTTTCCGGTCCCCACATTGAAATTCCCGGTGTCCAAGCCATAGACCGCCTCAAACTCGGTGGCCGCCAACGTGTTGCCGGAGCCGTTGAATTGAAGGTTGATGGTTTGAGCACTGGACATGGCAGCGGTTGCCGCCAGGGTCGCCGTGAAAATTGCCGTCGCCGCGCGGGCGCGGCGTGTCTCGTTTCCTCGTTGCATGATCACTCCTCGCTGTATTGAACCCCTCGAACACAAAGCCAGGACCAGCCTCCGCCAACACCGGTCCGGAATTTAATATTTAAATAAAGCTTAAAAAGGTATTCTGCTGCGCAGCGGCGAATTATGTCAATGAGATTTTTTCCGTTTTCCCTGCCGCTGCCGCGACGACATCGATTTTCGCGGCCCTTCGCGGATGTTATCTCGCGCCCTTGCTGTTTAAGATGACAAACCGTTCTTGCAGGATGTCCTAAAGATGATTCGACAGCATCGCAAAGCTGCCAAACAGAAATCCGCCAACGGCGTTGGCGAGGCCGTTAGCGCGCCGGCGCGTGGATATCCGCGTCCTATGCTGCGGCGTGAGGATTGGATCTCGCTGGACGGCCCGTGGCAGTTCGCGATTGATCGGGATGGCGCGCACGGCTCGGCGGATCGGATCAAGTTCGCACGCTCGATCCAGGTTCCGTTCGCGCCGGAGACGCCCGCCAGCGGCATTCATGAGACGGGGCTTTTCAACGCCTGCTGGTATCGCCGAACCTTCGACACGCCTCGGCTCGAGCGCGGCCAGCGGTTGATCCTGCACTTCGGCGCGGTGGATTATGTCGCGACGGTGTGGGTGAACGATCAGCTCGCCGTGCGACATGAAGGCGGTTACACGCCGTTCAGCGCGGACATCACCGATCTGCTGATCGCGGGCAAACAACAAACAGTAACTGTGCACGCCGAAGATGATCCACTCGACCAGGCCAAGCCGCGCGGGAAACAAGATTGGCAGGAGCAGCCACACTCGATCTGGTACTACCGAACGAGCGGCATCTGGCAATCCGTCTGGATGGAACGGGTCAACGAGACCCGCATCGGCCAACTGCACTGGACGCCGATCGTTGAGGATTGGGCGATCAATCTGCGCGCCCTCATCCATGGCCGACGTCAGCAGGACCTGAAGCTCAACGTCACGCTCAAGCATGATGGCAGAGTCTTGTCCGATGACACGTACACGGTCGAGCAGGGCGAGACCAGCCGCGCGATCCAACTGATCGACCCGGGTATTGATGACGCGCGCCATGCACTTCAATGGTTCCCGTGGTCGCCAAAGTTGATCGATGCCGAAGTCCGACTGATCGATGCGGACGGCCACACGATCGATGAGGTCGCCAGCTACACCGCGATGCGCTCGATCCGCACCAGCGGCGACCACTTCGTGCTCAACGGCCGGCCGATCAAACTGAAGCTCGTGCTCGATCAAGGTTACTGGCCCGAGACCGGCCTGACCGCGCCGGACGATGCCGCCCTGCGGCGCGACGTCGAGCTGATCAAATCGATGGGCTTCAACGGCGTGCGAAAGCATCAGAAGATCGAGGACCCGCGCTTCCTGTACTGGGCCGATCGACTCGGCTTATTCGTCTGGGAAGAGATGCCCAGCGCCTATCGCTTTACGACGCAGAGCATCGAGCGATTGACGAAGCAGTGGATAGAGGCGATTGAGCGTGACATCTCGCATCCGTGCATCATCGCGTGGGTGCCGTTCAACGAATCCTGGGGCGTGCCGGACCTGCCTGTGGTGCCAGCACAGCGACACGCCGTCCTTGGTTTGTATTACCTCACGAAGGCGCTCGATCCGACGCGCCCGGTCGTCAGCAA
>JACMJD010000445.1 GCA_014380825.1 Phycisphaerae bacterium
CGCCGCAAACCATTTCCCTTGAGCTGGGGGATCGTGACAAACTTGTCAGATTGCTGCACTTCAGCGGTAAGCTGAACGTCATCTGGGTTGCCTTGGGGATTTTGTTAATCGCGATCGGCGCGGCGCTGCGGAACGCGGCCAAGGTTGGTCATGGAGGTGGCGTCGTAATCCAAGGCGGGTTTTTGATGTGGTTTGACCGGTCATTTCTTAAGTCGCTGACCAAAACCGCCGACGCGTCGTCTATCTGATGGGCAGCAAAAGCACGTTGCTATTGCGGTGCTTTTTTCTGGCCGATAGAAAGCATGGGCGTGGCCCCTAAATTTCGTCCCGAAATCCCCGATACTCCCGACGACGAGGCAGAGCTGATGTCGCAGGCGGCCACCGCGCCACTTTCTCGCAGTCTACTGTTCGACACCATGCCCGACCTCGTCCGCCGCGCCACGCGCCGCGGGTTCTGGCCGATGGTCGATCAGGCGGTCGTCAGCATCGGAAATTTCCTCACCGTGATCGTCGTCGCCCGCGGGCTTCAGGATAAGAACGATTACGGCATGTTCGGCGTGATCCTGGAATTCATGTTCTTCCTGAACAATTTCCAGAGCGGCCTGATCACCTACCCGCTGACCGTCAAAGGCGCCGTCGTGGATGAGCAGGGTCTGAAGCGCCTGACCATGGCGTCGACGATGCTGACGATCCTGCTCGGCCTGCCTCTGATCATCATCACGCTCATCGTCGGCGGCGCGATCGGCAAGCTGGCGCTCGGATCGACGGCAGCTACCGCGGTCGTCATCTGGCAGATCAAGGAAACGTCTCGCCGCGGATTGTGGGCGCACTTCCGCCACAAAGATTCGATCCTCGGCGATGCGATCAGCTATCTCGGGCAGGCGCTGGGCGTGTGGATCCTCTGGCGGTTGGGCAACCTGACATTAGTAAACGTTTTTGGCGTGATGGCGATGACGCACATGCTCGCCGCGATCGTGCAGGCAATTCAGATCGGCGTGGCGCCGGTCGCGATGCGCGACCTGCCGCAGATCATGCGCGATTTCTGGAAGACCGGGCGCTGGGTGGCGCTGACGACGCTGAGCTCGATCGCCGGTTCGGTCTGCGGATCGTGGGCGCTGTGGCTGTTTCACAGTGGCTCGCAGGTGGCGGATTTCTTCGCGATCGGAAATCTGCTGAAGCTTTGCAATCCGGTTCTGTCGAGCATCGGCGGATTAATCACCCCCGCCGCCGCCGCGCGATACGCGCAGGCGGGGATGCGCGAAGCCAAGCGCACGGCATTTCGATACGCCATGCTGGGCCTGGCGATGCTCGCGCCGTATCTGCTGTTCATCGTGATCGTGCCGGCCGTCGCGATGAAGGTGACGTACGGTTCGAACACGCACTTCCTGGGTCAGGAAAACGCCCTGCGCGGCTGCGCTATCGGGTACTTCTTCATCTTCGCGATCGGCGCGATGACCGCATTCCTCAACGGCGTACACAAAGCCCGCTACGCGTTCTTCGGACAGCTCAGCGCATCGATCCTCCAGTTCGTCACCGTGCTGCCGCTGAACATCATGTTCGGCCTGAACGGCTACGTGTGGGGCGGCGTGATGCTGGCGAGCATCCAACTGCTGATCCTCGGCTGGTTCATGCACAAGGCGATGAACGAGCCGGCGGAAGTGGAAACCGGCGAAGCGGACGAGTTGGCGCCGGCTATTTCTTAGGTGAGCTGATCCCGTCGAACAGCGAGATCATCGGCAGCCACAACGAGATCATAAATAGCACACCGAACAGCAGCAGCACCATCGATGTGATTCCCGTTATCCGCCAGCGACGAACCGCTCTTGGTGGTGGCGCGTTGTGACGGATTTGCGCCAGCGAAAGCGGTATCGTGATCGGAATCGGCATCAGGATCAGCCATCCAATCGCACGAAACCAGCGGGCAAATGCCAGCATCCACTTCGATATCAGCGGAATGTCAATCTTGAAATCCTTGAACGTCTGCTCAAGGCTCGGCACGGCGAAAAACATCGTGCCGCCGATGACGAGATAGACAAAACAATACGCCTTGAGCGTCGGTGCTGGTGAAAGCGTCACGCCGCGCGACGTGTCCGGATTTCGATAATCCAACTGCGCAGGCGGGATCGGTGACGGCTCGCTCATCGTCGCTCGCTACTGCCTCAATCGCGTCTGAATATTATCCAGCACGTTCATGAAGTTGATGTAGCTGTCATACGGGCTCTCGTACGGCGAAAAATACTTGTGTACGTCACCGTCGGCCCAGTATTTCGTACACATGTAGTAGAAGTGATCGGAGCTGGTGAGCTTCCGCCAGTCCGCGAGGAGCTCGGGGTCGGCCTTTTCTTTTAGCGGACCCTCGAGCTTGTACAGCTCGTGCAGCGCGTTGGATTGCATCGCGTTGCCGAGCCACGCCGAGAGATCGCGCTTGGTGTCGGCCCAGCTAATCATGTGCGGGACGTCGATCTCGCCGACCGCGTCGTAGCGATCGATCACCTGGCTAGGCGTGAGGAAATTGTTGTCGGGGGACATCTTCATCACTTCGCCCGGCAGATGCCGCATGAAATCGAAGATCCCCGTCTCGGCCCACTGGTGTTCGCCGAGCGTTTCGTAGTCGAAGAACAGGTTGCACAGGAATCCGTTCCCGTTGATCTGCGAAACCCACCGCGCGAACTTCTCCGCGGTGAGCGGCCATTGTTCCCAGGCGCGGTTGCTGAAGCGGAACGCGATGTCATCGCTCAATCGATAATTCTTCAAGAGCAGCTTCAGCCGCGGCGCGTGTGGCGGACGGTAGACGAAATTCGGGCTGCGATACCCGAGGATCGTGTCCGCGCCTTCCGTCACGATGCCGTCGAATCCCATGTGGCTGACGAAGTGCGCGACGTCGTTGTTGTAGATCAATTCGCTGTTGCGAAAGACGCGCGGCTCCTGATTGAAGAGCTGCTTAATGATCTTGCGATGCAGATCGACCTGCGCGCGAAATTCTTCCCGCGAATAAAGAAACGCCAGCGAGTGGTAGTACGTCTCCTGCAAAAATTCGACGCACCCGGTCGCCGCTAATGCCTGGAAACTCTCGACGACTTCGGGCGCATATTGCTGAAACTGCTCGAGCGCCACGCCGGTGATCGAATACGAAACGCGAAACCGCCCTTCGTGGGCTTTGAGCGTTTCGAGCATCATCTTGTTCGCCGGCAGATACGATTTCGCCGCGATTTTCCGCATCAGTTCGGCGTTTTTGAAGTCATCGAAGTAATGCCGATCGGTATCAAACACGCTGTACCGGCGAAGCCGGAACGGCTGATGGACTTGAAAGTAAAAGCAGACCGAAGCCATGTCTTCATCCCTTAAGAGTTCGCGTCGGTACAGGCGTACAAATTCGCAGCGCGCATTCTACGCGCCGATGTGCAGATTGAAATGGCGAGCCCGCTTCAGCGGGCGTGTCCGTTGCGCGAGGAAGGACCACGAATGTCCAAACCCGTTCGCAAAGTCTCAAGAAGCGGAGACTCCATGTCTCAATACACCGGAGTTCACCGCTTCGAGCATTGGTTAATCAGCAATCAAGTCTATTTCATCACCGCACGATGCAGGGACAAGTTCCCCGCGTTCAAGTCCGAAGAAGCGAAATCTATCTTCTGGAAC
>JACMJD010000446.1 GCA_014380825.1 Phycisphaerae bacterium
CACCACAACTGTGTGCGTTGCCCGAACACCACGCCGATCCGAGCGACGTGCGCGATCCGCGCTTTCCACGGCACGCGGCCGTCCACTTCACATCGCCCGCCATTGGGAACAAGGATGCCGGCGAGTGTTTTCACGGTCGTGCTCTTGCCCGCCCCGTTCGGGCCGATGTAACCGACGAGTTCGCCAGCGTTGATATTGAATGAAACGCCCGCCAGCGCATGCACTTCGCGATATGTCCGCCGCGCCAATCCGCGCACGGCGCCCCACAGGCCCGGCGATCGCTGGGCGATGTGGAATGTCTTCGTCAGGTTTTCGACGACGATCTGGGGCATCTTTCCCTCCAATGCGCGCAGCGTCGCGCCGGCCAAGCTCAAATTTCGGGCTGGTCCGATCGCGTCAGCTCAATTCTCATCGACAGGCTACCGCAGCGCACAATTTCAATCAAAGTTGACCAGATTGCTGACGGCGGCAAGATACGGGACATGAGTTCAAAACATTCCCTGCTGCTCGTCGCGACCATTGCCGCCGCCGCGCTCGCTTCGCCTGTGCTGGCCGACGTCGTCACGTTGAAGAACGGCGACAAGATTAACGGAACCGTCGGGCAGATCTCCGACGGCAAGATGGAATTCAAATCGCCCGTGCTGGGCGATATCAAGATCGACCTGGCCAACGTCGAATCCTACACCACCGACGCGCCGGCCAGGATCCGCATGAAAGGCGCGACCACGCAGATCACCGACAAGATCACCGCCGGCGATGCGACGAAAGTCGAGACGGCAGGCGGAAAGTCGATCGCGCTGAGCGATGTAAAGGTGATCAATCCGCCGACGAAGGAGTGGAGCGGATCGATCCTCGGTACGGCGGCGCTGGCGCGCGGCAACACCGATACGTTCGACGTGGGCATCCGTGCCGAAGCGGTGCTGCGTCGCGACAGTGAATACAAGGATGATCGATTCACGCTCGGCGCCGCGTACAACTTCGGAACCACCGGCAAGGGCGATACCACGACGACCACCAACGACAACTGGATGGCGCTGGGCAAGTACGACAAGTTCTGGACGGACAAGCTTTACGGCTACGTGACGACGAAGGTCGAACACGACCGCATCGCGTTGCTGAACTATCGCCTCTCGCCCGGTATCGGTATCGGTTATCAATGGATCGAAAGCCCGGCGATGAATTTCAATACGGAAGCCGGTGTCTCGTACGTCTACGAAGAATACGACCCCGGCGATAGCAACGATTTCGTCGCGCTGCGACTGGCGTATCACTTCGACAAAAAGCTGGCCGACAACGTCAAGTTCTTCCACAACTTGGAATGGCTGCCCGCTTTCGAAGACCCGAGCGATTACATCCTGACAACCGATGTGGGCCTGCGCGTGGACATAACGAAGAGCTTCTTCACCGAGGGCCGAATCGAATGGAAGCGCGATTCCGAGCCGGCGCCGGGTTCGCTGAAGAACGATCTTCGGTACATCATCGGCGTCGGATGGGCGTTCTGAAGAAGACCAACCACAGATTTCACAGATTACACCGATCAAGAAACAGCGAATTCAATCTGTGTAATCTGTGGTTCATTCATCCGCGGTCGACCGAATTCCAGATTGAATCAAGCGTCGCGTTGTAACCGGCATCCGGCGGAAAGGTCGGCTCGGGCCACTGCGCTTCGGGTTGGTCGAATGATTTCAATTCGATCCATCTCGCCGAGCCGTCGCCGAAGAGGGCGTTGATTCCATTCTTGTGTCGCGTGATGACGCGTGTGCGCGCACTCGTTAAATCCGCCAGGATCGCGCGGCTGCGGAACTTGTTCAGCTTGGGCATATAGAACGGCTGAAGCGTGATCGGAGGATTGGCCAGGTCGTCGGGAATCTCCGTTTGCGGGCGGGCGCCATATCCGGACTGGATGTTTTTTGTCGGTGTCACGCCGGCGCGCGGGAACGGGTTGTCGAGCGTGTCGAACGCGAACTTCGGATTGTTCTCGGCCGGGCAGTACAGCACGCGGCGTTCGCGCAGGTAGCCGCCGTCGTAAAGAAGACCAAACAGCACCCATTTCCCGCCGGCCGTGGTGCTGAAGATCATGCTGTTGAATTGTTTCGACGCGGTGCGATATCCGATCGGCACCTGGTCGCGGCTGGCGATCGAATACAGGTGAAACGCCTGATGAATCTGCCGCAGGTTGCTCAGACACGCCGTGCGATTGGCGGCCTCGCGCGCCTTGCCAAGCGCGGGCAGCAGCATGCCCACCAGCGTAGCGATCACGCCGATCACGACGAGGAGTTCAACGAGAGTAAAAGCGCGGCGACGTTTCATGACTGAATGAAACGTAGCGCCACTTCGGCGAGAAGTGAAGCACGGAACGCAGCAATTTCTCGTGAGACAAATCTGGCATGCTTCGCACACATGCCCATTTCGCGGCGTGAATCGCCAAATATCCATAAATCTTCTCCACGCTGTCAGGAATCGCGGCCACCCCTCTATCTAGTCCCAGCCACCATTTCGGTGGTGTGGAAGGAACTAGAAATGAAACGCAAGTCTGGCAACGCCGTGATCGTGGACGCTCTGGAATCGCGCACGCTGTTTAGTGCCGAGGTGGTTGGCTACCTGCCGTCGTACCACGCATCGAATGAAATGCTGAACAACATCGACTGGGAATCGCTCACGCACCTGAACTACTTCTCGGCGATGCCCGACACGGATGGCAAGTTGCTCATGCCGATCAGTTACGACGATTATCAGAACCCGGATAATCGTGTTCTGTTTGATCCAACTGACATGATCAACGTCGGCGATGATGCCGACACGCACGATGTCACGATGAGCATCGTGATCGGCGGGGCGGGCCTGGACTACAACTTCTCGACGATGATGGCCAGCAGCGGTGCGCGCTCGACGTTTGTCACGGAGGTCATCAATCTCTGCCGCGAGAACAATCTCGATGGCGTCGACTTCGACTTCGAAGTGCTGAACCCGACCGCTGTCGACCGCACGAATTACGGAACTCTGATCGCGCAGCTTGATGCGGCCGCGCCGGATTTGATTCTCTCGACCGCGGTCAATCCGAAGAAGCTGTGGTTGGCGCCGAACTATGACACCAGCGAATTCATGCTCAACAGCACGGCCGTGCAGCATCTGGATCGCATCGGGATCATGACGTACGACTACACGCCCGGCGACTCCTCGCACAGCCCGGTGGCCGAGACCAAAGCCGACATGCAGTTGTGGCAATCGTACGTCGAAGGGATTCAACCCGGCTCCAAGAGCAAGCTGCTGTTCGGCGTGCCGTTCTACGGCCGCGCGGGATCGGTGTGGGGGCCGCAGAGCGATCCGAATCTCACGCGCGACATGGCCTATTCCGACCTGCTCAACGAGCAGTTCGCCGACCATCCAGGCTGGGCGTTCGATCCGTCGGCGAACAGCTTGAATCTCGCGATCCCGGGATATTTCAACAACCAGCCGAAGAACTGGTACTTCGACGGCGCGAACCTGATCGCCGACAAGACCAAATATTCGATCGACCAGCATTACGGCGGCGTGATGATCTGGGACCTGGGCCACGATCACTACGTGAACAGTGCGCCAAGCCAATATGCGTTGATGCCGCGCATCGAGCAGGCGGTGATGCAAAACTTCGCCACGATCGACTCGGCCGGACACGTGGAAGCGGGCTCGCTCAGTCGCAACGATGTGTTCACGCTGAGCGTCAGCGGGTCGAACATGATCATCTCGCTGGGCAGCGCGTCGAAAAGCTTCCCGCTTTCGTCGGTCACGTCGGTGACGATCGATCCGAAGGGCGGCGACGACACGGTCAACATCAACGCCGCCATCAACAAACCGCTGACGATCGTGCTGGGCGCGGGCGTTGATACGATCAACGTCAACGCCGGCGCTGTCACGTTCAACAACGACGTGCAGGAAAAGGCCTGGTCGCGGACCTCGCTATTCGTGGCGGCGGGCGCGAGTGTTACGTTCAACACCAACGTCACGCTGGCGTCGCTGGTGAACAACGGCACGATCAACCTGCCGGCGAACGGCAATCGCACGATGTACACCACCGCGCTTCAGCTCGGCGCGGCCGGCAAGCTGGACTTGAACGACAACAACCTCATCTTCGACTACGACAGCGCGAGCGGGCAGTTGGCGATGGTGCAGTCGCTGATCAACGCCGCCCGCAACGGCGGCTCGTGGACTGGCACACACGGCCTGATGAGCACCAGCGCAAAGAACCGCTCGCCGAAAAACACGACGCTCGGCGCGATGGAGGCAACCGCGTTCAAAGCAATGAACGGCCAGGACGCGACGTTTGGCGGTCAATCGGTCGACAACACCGCGGTGCTCGTGAAGTACACGTACTACGGCGACGCCGACTTCAACGGCGTGGTCGACTTCGACGACTATTCGCGTACCGATGCGGGCTTCAACAACAACCGGATCGGTTGGCAAAACGGCGACTTCGACGGCAACGGCGTCGTCGACTTCGACGACTATTCGCTGATCGACCAGGCCTTCAACACGCAGAACACCGCACTGCGTCCCGGCGTGCCGCGCGTCATGGGCAAGGGCGCGACATCAATGCGGTAAGTCGCGATCCCGATGCGCACGCCAGGCGTATCGGTGAGATGACTCAACATGCTCCCTCGATCGATTCAAGCTCGGTGGAGGGAGCGTCGTTTGAGGGATCGATCAGAGCTCGGTCTTCGTGAAATGAAATTTCACGCCCGCCGCCTGCGCGGCGACGAGAAGCGTCTCGACCGCCTTCAGATCGCGCAGGATCGGGTTGGGTTGCTTGAAGTCGTTCAGCTTCGCCGCCACGTGCTCGGAGAGCCCGCGCACGGTGGCCAATCCATCCGTGGCCGGAAACCATTGCTCGGCGGGCAGGCGCATCTTGTCAGGATCGAATCCATCGGCCCGCAACTGCTCGCGCAGCTTTTCCGGATTCTCCGACAGCAGCGATTCGATCGCCGTCACCTTCTTCGTCCGCGCGGCCAGATCCAGTCGGCTGGTCTCGCGCGCAAGCGCCTTGCCCGAGCCGGATTTGCGATACGTCTCAGCTTCGGGCAGTTCTCGTTCAAGCGTGATCACAAAAGCCAGGGCCATCGTTTTCCCTCCATCATTTCATTGCCGGCCGGTGTCTGAACCCGCGGAAGAACCCGCGCACTTGTTCGGCCAGCGTGCGACGAGCGTAGTCTTTGAACTCGCCGGCGTCGAAGAATGCCGCCACTGTTCGATCCTGTTTGGTGGGCAACCGATGCGATCCTTCCAAATGGCCAAACATAGAAACGGATCGAGGGCTCGCGATGAGCCCTCGATCCGTTTGAATGACAATGAGAATCCGCCGGAGCGGAACTCAGGCAGACCCAGCTTAGGCGCGACGACGGCGCGCGGCGGCCAGAGCGCCGAATCCGAGCAGGGCGATCGACGCCGGCTCGGGGACGGCCGTCGCCACCGTCGCGAAATCGTCGTAATAGACGAAGTCGTTGATGGCGTTCGTGTTCCTGAGCTGGTTCCAGAAGTTGATGCCGGCGATCGAGATGCCATCACCGGGGGTGGTGTCCCACTGACCGGCGGTCACCATCTGGAAGCCGTCGTAGCTGTAGTTGTAGGTGTTCGCGGTGAGGTTGACGCTCACCACATGCTGCGCCCAGCGGCCGAACACCAGCGGACGCGGATTACCGGCCAGCGTCGGAGCGGGGGGCGTGCCCAGATCCTGGACGGCGAGCATCGACGAGCCAAACGTGTATTGGTTCGGCGCATCCGCTCGCAGGTCCAAACCCGTTTGGAACGTCGCGGGCATACGACCGGTCGAGATGTAGTTGAACATCACGCTGTCCACACCCGGATCGATGTACTGCCAGTACGAGAACTGCACCGCGCTGTGCGTAAGGTTGGTGTACCCGCCGGCCGGGAGGAAATTCTTGTACACGTCCGAGCCGTAGCCGGTCGTCGTGCCGCCTTGCGTGTCGGTGCCTTCGCTGAGGCGCATCGACTTCGTGCCGCTGTGCGCTTGCACGGTTGACACGGTGATCGGCTGCGATCCGCCGAAGTCGATCCAGCCACCCTGCGGTGGAAGGTTGCCGGCGGGGTATGTTTCGAATCCATCATTGATCTGCCCGAAGGCAGGAACGGCGCAGGCGAAAATGCCTACGGCCATAAGGCGCAGCGAAAACTTCGACATTGCATTGCTCCCGTGAAATAGAAATGACCCGCGAGGCTTAAGCCCTAAGCCCCCGCAGCCTACCGAACGACCGGTTTACCGCGGTAATCGCCACATTAACCGCGCGCCAAACGCCAATCAAAGCAATTCATGCACATTTTCCGATATTCCGTCACAGAACTGTCACATTCGCCACAACAACTTTGCCCATCTTGAAATTACCGCCGCTTTGCAGGGCAAATTCGATCCCCTTTTTCGCGATGCCGCCGATGCTTGCGAGCGGCAACGTGCCGATTCATACTGCCGACCTGTTCGTCCCTTGCAGGAACTCCTGATGCCGCAAAAGACCGCCATCACCGGCACGCTTTCCGTTCGCAACGGCGCACGCGCGATCGAGTTCTATAAGACCGCGTTCGGCGCCCAAGAGTTGTTCCGCGTCGAAGACGGCGGAGCCGTCGTCGCGCAGTTGTCCGTCAACGGCGCCGAATTCTGGCTCGCCGACGAATCCCCCGAGCACCAGAACTTCAGCCCCGAAACGCTCAACGGCGGCACCGTCCGCATGATGCTGATCGTCGAAGACCCCGACGCGATGTTCGCCCGCGCCGTCAAAGCCGGCGCGAAATCCATCACCCCGGTAGACAACCAATACGGCTGGCGCGTCGGCCGAATCGAAGACCCTTTCGGGCATCATTGGGAAATCGGCAAGCCGCTGAAATGATCGGACGCCGCGGGTCACGCCCGGGTTGGGCGCTCGTCCGCGCAGAGAAATCAACGTGACCTTTAACCTGCCCCATCATCATTGCGATTAGCGGCAACGCACATAGCCCCCAACCCGGTTCGGGGATCGGATTCGGGGAGAAACGCACATCGTCGAAGGACCGAAAACCGAAATCTTCACCCGGGATGAAAGTCTTGGACTGGAAACGAATCTCGATGGTCTGGCCCGCAAATGCGCTAACGTCCGCCCCGTAGACGTTCACCTCGCCGGACGCCGGTATGCCGCTTAAATAGGTTGTGGAGACGAGCAAGCCATTCACGCGCACGATTGGTGGTCCAGCGTGACCAGCGCACAACAACGTCATGGACTGCGTGCCAGTCGGGATGTCGCCAACCTGCGCCAGCGAGGTGACTGCGTTATCCGTCCCTGGACCGAGCACGGCCATGTATTCCCCTTGGAGCAGCGCGTCACTGCCGCCAAACGCCGGCATGTCGTACACCGCGACGATCGGTTCGCCCGCACCGGCGTAATCGTGAAAAACGGTGCTGGACACGTTGTTCCCGAACCGCGCCGTCCACCCCGGAAACGCCGCCGCTGTCGGCACGACCTGCGGATCGGTCGGCTGCACGGTCGATAGCTCGAAATCCAGGTTCACGAACGGCGCAGCCACCGTGCTTGCGCAAAGCGACATCGCGAACGAGCACCCGACGAACAACAGGCGAATGATGCGACTTCGCATTCAACAACTCCCAACAACAGGAACAACTCGATCAAATACAGAAACCCGCGGCGATGAAAAGAATTGCCCGCCCCACTTGTGTAGCGACGCCATTTTCCAATGCCTCGCCCGAACCCGCAACACAATTCCACCCGCAGACTCCGCCCAAGTTCACGTTGGGTTTGTTTGGCCAAAATCCTGAACAGCAGGGATGAACGCCAAGCCGCCAAGAACGCCAAGGAGGTGTGACTCCGCAATGGGTTCGTTTTGCATTTTCGATCCTGTTGCGGTCTTCGCGGCTTCGCGCCTTCGCGTTCTTCAGCGTATTCATCGCAATGGCCACCTCCTTTGGGTTCGTTTCGTCAGATCGATAGCGCCCTTCGGCGCACCGTCCCACGCAATCGCACGTACTTCCGCTCTGGCAGAAGACTAAAAAACGAATCCCCCATTTTCACCTTGGCTTTGCTTTCGACGATTCGATCGCGAAGGCGTCGGAATCTGATTGTCAAAGAGCACCAGCCGCGACACTGCGGGAAAACAGTGCGCCCCAATACACTGGGTGCGCTGCGCGCCGAGAGCGCGGCTGGCGCAGCGCAAGAGAAAAACCTTCGCGCATTGCGCAGAATCGGGGAAGAAGTTTTTATTTTCCAATTTTGCGCGCTGCGCGCCGCCTTCAAGTAAATTCAACAGCGAGAAGGAGATTCGCTCATGTCGATTCGGACCATCGCGGCCTTGCTTGTCGTACTCGCACTCTGGATACGGGGTGCATTCGCGGAGCCCGCGGCGACGCAGCCATCGCGCATCGTGATGAAGCTGCACACGCTCAATGACCCGGGCTCGGGCAATATGGAATCGCACACCGTGCTCGCGCCGGCGGGCTGGACCGTGCAAGGCGGCGCGTGGTGGCCGCCGCAGCAGTGCTTCAATATTTTGCCCAGCCAGGAGATCAAGATCATCGCGCCCGACGGGCGGATGGTACACGTCGGGCCGGCGATCGGCGCGAGCGACTATCGCCCGTCGCAGCACGCGATGATGCAACTCGGCGCCCAGCGCCCCGCCGAAGGCGGTGTCGATCGCGGGTATCCGATCGTGCATCGGCCGGACAGTCTGGATGATTGGACCACGTTCATCGAGAACAAGGCGTTTCGCACGACGTTTCCGACCGCGACGAACGTCAGAATGGAACCGGTCGTCGTCGTGCCGGAATTCACCGAATTGGTCCAACGCCAGCTAGCGCCGATCAAACAACAGCAGGCGCAGAATAACCAGATGCTGGGCGGTCACGTCCGCGGCAGTTGCGACGGCGCGGTGCTGGCGGCCAAGTGTTTCTATGAACTCGACGGCAAGAAATACGAACACCTGCTCGTGTTCGGGGTGACGTATTTCCTCAACGAAAGCCAGGTCGGTCAGTCGATCTTGTGGACGGTCGAACCGAGCGTGTCGTATCGCGCCGAAGAGGGCCAGCTCGACGCGAACATGCCGCTGCTGATGTCGATCGCCAACTCGGCGCGGCCGACTCCCAAGTGGGCGCAGATGAAGGCGGATCACAGCGCCAAGATGAACCAGATCGCCGCGAAGGGCGCCGCCGACCGCTCGGCCATCATCGCCAATTCACATCGCGAGATCATGAAGATGATCGTCGACGGCGACCGCAACCGTCAGGCCAGCAACGATCGCAGCGCGTACAACTTCATCAAGACCATCCGCGAGGTCGAAGACTTCCAAGGCCCCAACGATTCCACGCCCGTGCAACTGCCGCATCACTACCAGCACGTCTACAGCAACGGCGCGGGTGAATACATCATGACGAACGATTCGCTTTACAACCCGAATACCGATCCGCTGGTGAATAATAAGTCGTGGGATGCGATGAAGCCGGTTGGGAAGTGAGTGTATCGAATGCCGCTACCGCTGGACTATCGAAACGAAAAGTCGTCAGTAATCGTGAAACGATCTTGCGTTAGAAGAATCAGTAGTGACGTAGTGACCGGTCACAAGACTGTCACCTCTTCTGCTCCGGTGGAGAAGTGAGGCTAGTCAAATGCCACAACCGCTGGACTATCGAAATCCTAAGTCGCCAAGGCGAGCGGTTGTTCCTTCCGACGCGTCCGCAGGTGTGACGCGGCCGTGCATCCCGGCGGAGTTCGACAAACTGCTCACGAAGACCGATGACCATCCCGCCGCACGCGCAATCGAAGCACAGCTCCGAAAGGCGGACATCGCATTTCACGCGATCGACGACGGCGAGCGCGCGAAGCGTACGCTCGAAATCTACGTCGGGGAGAAGCGCTTCGAACAAGCGGCACAGATCGCCGCGACTATCTTCGCGCGACGCGCGAAGATCAAAAAATTCCCCAAGCCGGAGATTCCGGACACCGGTCGTGCAGGCGGCGATTGGATCGATGCAACGCTTTTTTAGTTTGTTCATATTGGTTTTGGTGCGCCGAATCGCATGCCTGAAGATTCGCCCAGGAAAACTTGCCCAACTGGCCCGCGCACGCTTAGTTTAGGTCCTGGCGTTTCAACGATCGACGCGCGTTTCGGCGGAGGCGCGAACAGCACATGCCTGAATCCCTAAGAAAGCTGCGGCAATACCTGCTCAGCGGCGTGTCGTATGTGATCCCCATCATCGCGTGCGGCGGAATTCTCATCGCGCTGGCGATCGCCATTAATTCCAAATGGTATTCGCCCACGGCGCCGGGCAACTTCGATCATTCGCCAAAGACGCTGCAACTGATCATGCAGATCGGCGTGGCGGCTTTCACGATCATGCCCGTCATCCTCTCGGGATTCATCGCGTATTCGATGGCAGGCAAACCGGGCCTGGCGCCGGGGTGCATCGGCGGTTGGCTTGCCACGCACATCGGCACCACGATGGTCGACGGCGTGCCGAAGGACGTGAGCGCCGGATTCCTCGGCGCGATCGTCACCGGCTTGCTCGCCGGCTACATCGTCATGGCGATGAAGCGCCTGCCGATGCACAAATATGTTCGGCCCATCATGCCGATCCTGATCATCCCGATCGTCGCATCGCTGATCGTCGGCGTGGTGATCCTGAAACTGATCGGCATCCCCATCGCCGACGCGATGACCTGGCTGTCCAACTGGCTGCACGTGATGAGCGCCGGCAACAAGATCGTGCTGGCGATGATTCTGGGCGCGATGATCGCGTTCGACATGGGCGGGCCGGTGAACAAAGTCGCGTTCTTTTTCGGCGCGGGTTTGATCGAGCACGGCAATTACATGGTGATGGGCGCCGTGGCCGCGGCGATCTGCACGCCGCCGCTGGGATTGGGGCTGGCGACGTTTATCTATCGGAAAATCTGGAGCGAAGAAGAGCGCGACGCCGGCATCGCGGCGGCGGCGATGGGAATGATCGGCATAACCGAAGGCGCGATCCCGTTCGCCGCCGCCGATCCGCTCCGCGTCA
>JACMJD010000447.1 GCA_014380825.1 Phycisphaerae bacterium
CCAAGTGGATGCTCGTCCACAATAAAGAAAATCCGATGTACGAGATCTTCGATGAAATTTGCGACATCATGCGCGAATATGACGTGTCGTTTTCGCTGGGCGACGGTCTTCGTCCTGGCGGGCTTGCTGATGCGACCGACGAAGCGCAGCTTCGCGAACTCGCCACGCTTGGCGAATTGACCGAGCGCGCCTGGGCCAAGGGATGTCAGGTCATGGTTGAGGGCCCCGGCCATGTGCCATTTGACCAGATTGAATACAACATGAAGCTTCAGCGCAAGCTCTGTCACGGCGCGCCGTTTTATGTCCTCGGGCCGCTCGTGACGGATATCTTCCCGGGGTACGATCACATCACCTCCTGCATCGGCGCGACCGCGGCCGCTTATCATGGGGCCTCGATGCTCTGTTACGTCACGCCCAAGGAGCACCTTGGTCTGCCGAAAAAGGACGACGTGAAGCAGGGCTGCGTCGCGTACAAGATCGCCGCGCACGCGGCCGACGTCGCACTTGGCATTCCCGGCTCACGTGATCGCGATGACGAACTGACGAAGGCGCGCGCAGCGCTCAACTGGCAGAAGCATTTCGATCTTTCGTTCGATCCGGACCTCGCCCGCGCGTATCACGATGAAGATTTGGAAGTCGACACGGACTTCTGCGCCATGTGTGGCCACGACTGGTGCAGCGTCCGCATCAGCAAGGAAATCACCGACTTCTACAGCGGCAAAGACGAGTCATCGCAACCGGAAAAAGTCGCGATGAAATCGCCAGGCTTGAACGATGCCGGCGTCGAAGTCCTGCAGAAGCGGGCCGTGCTGAGCCAGGAAGAAATCCACAAGCTGGCGCATAAGGGAAAGAAAGCCGACTGCCACTCCGACAACGTGCAGGATCCGAACGCAGCGCAGCTCGTCCAGATCAACACGCTCAGGGCGCATGGCGTGGCGGTGAATGAGTCGGGGTTGTGATTCGGCCGATCAACCGGCGACTCGTCGTTCAAGTCGTCGTTCAAGTCGCCGTGCGCTGGTTGATCGCGGCGATGTTCATCGCCGCCGGTGCGTGGCATTTTGTGAACCCGGAATTTTACCGGTTAATCATCCCGCCGATGTTTCCCGCGCCGGCTGCGCTCGTGATCATCAGCGGCATCGCCGAGATCGCGGGCGGAATTGGGATTTTAATCCCGCGCCTTCGTCGCATCGCCGGCTGGGGATTGATCGCATTGCTGATCGCCGTGTACCCCGCCAACATCTACATGGCCGTCGCGCCGGAGAAAATTCCCAACCTGACAGCTCCGCAGTGGGCGCTATGGGCACGATTGCCATTGCAGTTGGCATTAGCCGCGGTCGTCTGGTTCGTCGCGCTGTATCCAAAACGCTCGGCAGCGCGAAAGAATTTGAACCACGTAGTCGGCAGTTCTCACCCGCCCATGTCGTAGAAGAATTCTTCCTGCACGATCTTCCCGTCCTTCACGGTGTACAGCGCGCCTTCTTCGATCGTCATCCGTTTGCCCTTCATCGGCCCTTCCTTGCTGGTCACGTCGTATTTGAAATGCACGATGAACCGATCCCCGTTCGGCCAGGGGCCGTCCGCTTGGCCGGAATGCACTTCGTGGTTGTCGATCCACCACTGATTCTTCTTGCGGATCGCGGCGATGCCTTCCATGCGCTTCGGGAAATTCGGCATATCGCCGACTTCCAGTGCGACGATCTTGTCCGAGTACAGTTCATCGATTGCCTGCGGCGATTTCCCGGCGTTGCAGAGTTCGACCAGCCGCTTGCCGACTTCCAGTGTGCTCTTGCTCATCAGCGTGACTCCGTTGGGTTAGGGTGAGCGACATGCTACGCGAGCGACCGACCGCTTTTCAAAAGAGAGCAGCAAAGATTCGTTCAATCACTCGTGAACTACAGAAGAATTTGAACCACAGATTTCACAGATTACGCAGATTTTGATGCGGTTCTGAATCTGTGAAATCTGTGCAATCGGTGGTTAACTTTCCGGGTTCTTATCCGTGTTCATCTGTGGTTCAAGAATGTCTGAGCAATTCAACTCTCCGAACCCTACGTATGGGAAACATGTCCTGATGTCGCGCGATCAAGCGAATGTTGACGCGTACGTCGACGCGAAGTTCAAATCGGAATGACAGCGCACCGAGTTCGGGTCGAGGACGACCCGTCTCCCGCGCGCAGTTGACGATCCTCTCAGAATGGAGACAGGTCGTCCCCGACCCGAACTCGGCGCGCGGTATTTACAGATGAACGTTCTCGCGTATCACACCACCTGGGGAAACCTACGGAACCCGACTCCACGGTGACCCGCGCGGGACCGTCGATCGCGACAACAACGAATACGGAACTCCCGTCCTCGGTTTCGACGAAGAACGCTGGGAACGCGAAAAGGAAAACCTGAATTTCCCACCCGTAGTTCTCACGCGCGATCAAATGCGCCTGATCGAATCCCTCATCCCGTCGATCTGCGAGCGCGGTTTCTGGAAACTAAACACGTGCGCCGCCGGTCCCGATCACGTGCACGTGGTCCTGCAAAGCGAACACGACCCCGAGACGATACGCAGATTGATGAAGCGCTGGTTAGGACAGGAACTGTCCAAAATCGCTCCGCTTCCCGACGGCGCAACTTGGTGGGCGGAGTGCGGCAGCATTCGGTGGATCGATGACGAGCGGTATCTGAAGAACGCGACGGACTACGTCACGCGACAACGTGCAACCACAGATTAATTGTGTGCTGTCTCACATTTCCTAGCGGCCAAGTCCTGCGCGACCACGCTTGCTCTTGGCGACTTTCAACGCAACCGGTTTCTCTTCCGGCACGGACGGATTGAAGGTCCGCCGAACAAGACCCCGGTCGAATTCAGATATCGTCTCTTCAAGAAGCGAGCGTTTTTTCTGCTCAAGCCACCTGCGTACATCAGGCGCGCCGCAAAAAGTCAGCACTCGCGCGGCAAGCACGCCTCTCATGTCGACATACACTGATCGCGTCACAGCGTCGAAGCGGGTCTTAATTCGAACGTGAAATCGCTCTGGAACCTTTCGATACTCCGTTACCCGTCGGAAAAGTTCCACGATCTCCGAGAGATAGTTCCGTCGAAGTTCCGAGGCAGTGCGACGTACGGTCTCCAACTCCGCGCTGCCCGCGCTCCCATACACGATCGCTGCGGCGCGAGCCGCTGGCGTTGCCCGCGAATGAGCTTTATCACCATGCTGCCATATAGCTCTCGCTCGGCGGTCACCAATCAAGCATCGGATGTGATGCTGTTTGTCGCGCGATTAGTCGCATCAATCCCTCGCGCCCATTCACC